>NZ_QTMW01000078.1:0-14753 GCF_003604005.1 Bacteroides sp. OF03-11BH
AAACCTACCGCTGTAAAGCGGAAAGGCGTTGTTTGCCGAGCCTACAAATCACCAAAGAAAAGCTCAACCAAGACATGGAGAACCTTGCCGCAAGGTTGAACGGCATCGAGGAATTTGCAGGTTGCACCATCTAAAAAGAAAAGCCATGAAACGTGACATAATCATCATAGAGGACAAGGCGGTCAGCGTAACCGGTAACGAGATATGGATGACCTCCACAGAAATCGCCGGACTGTTCCACACGGGCGTCCCGGCAGTGAACGCCGCCATCAGAGCCGTCCGCAAGCCGGACGTGCTGAACGACTACGAGGTGTGTCGCTACATGCGGCTTGAAAACGGGCTTTCAGCCGACGTGTATTCGCTGGAAATCATCATCCCCATCGCCTTCCGGCTGAACACCTACCATGCACACGTGTTCCGCACGTGGCTGGTGGGCAAGGCACTCTCGAAGGAAAAGCGGCAGGCATACGTGATGTTCATACAGAACGGAAAAGCCGGGTATTGCTAAACACGCATAAAAAGAAAAAAGAAAAAGGAAACGGACAGCCCGTATGGAGTTGCCCGTTTCCTTTTTTCATGCAGCCGCCTTATTCCATCGGCTTGCGGTAGTTCGCCTCCAATAGTTCACGCAACCCCGATTCGGGGTAAAGCACCTTCCCTCCCAAAAGTATAAAGGGCAGCACCCTGTTGTTGCGGTACTCCTGCAAGGTGCGGCGGCTGACACGGAGCAGTTCCGCCACCTCCCTGTCCGTCAGGTAACGCTCCCCGTCCAACGGCGGGCGGTAACTTTCCAGAAAGGCGGAGAGCCATTTCGAGCCTTTGCGCATGTTCTGCACGACGGTGGCAAGCGGCTCGTCCTCCATCGTAAACACTTCATTGTTCTCGTTCATCATAACTTCGGATTCAGTGGGTTGTGAATAATAAAAATCAAATCATTTTCCGCCGGGATAGAGCGTGCCGACAAGCGGAATGAGCCTTTTGACCTCCTCCGGCTTGTAATAGAACCTGCGGTTTATCTGCGAGTAGCCGATAAGCCGCCTGTCACGCAAAGTCTGCAACGTGCGCGGGCTGATCCTCAACTGCCCGCAGACCTCCTCGCCCGTGAGCCACCTTTCCATCCGCCCGCCGTCGCTCCTGCGCCTCAGGGCGGCTACCTTCTCCGCGAGGGCGTTGAAGGACGCCACCATCATCTCGAAGGTCTTTTTCTCGATAGATACTATTTCCATAAGCAAAACATTTCAGAGTTTGCCGCAAAGGTAACGAAGCCGCCTTGAACACGTACCGTTTCCCGCTAAAAGGCAGCTTGTTGCGCCGTCTGTCCGGGTTACGGAGCCATTATCCGTAAAAATCTTACGTGAGCCACGTAGTGAGCTGTTAAAGCCCATTTGGTTTATTGCCGAATTTTGTCGCAGAAACATAGCGCAAGCCGAGCGCAGAACGTCAAGCCCGCTTGAACGGTATGCCGAGGCGCAGCCTATGTTCATGCAAATAAACCAAAAGAAAGAACTGAATATGAAAGTGATAACGATGGAAAGTTCCGCCTTCACCGCATTGACGGAACAGATAGCCGAGATAGCGGCACACGTGCGTGCCGTTTCCGGCGGTAGGAAGGAAGAAGCTCCCGACAGGTTGCTCACCACCCGCGAGGCGGCGCACCTGCTGAACGTGAGTTGCCGCACCCTCCAGCGCATGCGCAGCGAACAGCGCATCGCCTATGTCGTGCTGCGCGGCAAGTGCCGCTACCGGCAGTCGGAAATCGACCGCCTGCTCGAAGACAGCACCGTTACGGGCGAAGCCGCGACACCGGAACAGTTGAAACGCAACCACACGCTGCGCACGGGCGGCAGACCCAAAGGAAGGAGGACGTAAGACATGGAACTGCTTACCCGCAACAATTTCGAGAACTGGATGCAGAAGGTGATGGAACGGCTCGACCGTCAGGACGAGATGCTGCTCTCCATGCAGCCGTCCGGCAAAGCCCCGAACCCGATGGACGGGATCAGGCTTTTCGACAACCAAGACCTGTGCATACTGCTCCAGATCAGCAAGCGCACCCTGCAACGCTACCGCAGCATCGGCGCGCTGCCCTACAAGACGCTCGGCAAAAAGACCTATTACAGCGAGGCGGACGTGCTGACGTTCCTCTCCGAACATGTAAAGGATTTCCGCAAGGAAGACATAGCCTTCTACAAGGCTCGTATCCATAATTTCTTTCAAAAATAACCATTAAAACATTTTTCAGATGGCAAAGAAAAAAGACGAAAAGGACGTGCTGGTTGTCCGTGACGAGAAGACGGGCGAAATCAGCGTGGTAGCCGGGCTGAACGCCGACGGCTCCCCCAAGCGTATCCCCGCGAAAGCGGAGAACGCGCAGAGTTTCCTGCAATTCGACCGGCACGGCGACGTGCTGGACAACTTCTTCAGGAACTTCTTCCGGCAGTGCAGGGAACCCAGCCGCTTCGGTTTCTACCGTGTCGCGGCGGACCAAGCCGACAAACTGCTGGAGGTTATCAAGGACTTGCTGAAAGATCCCGACGGCAACAAGGAGATGCTTGCGCCCCACAAGGTGGACACCTCCGGCTACGAAAAGAAAGTACAGGAGGAGCAGTCCGCCGAAAAACAGGAACAACCGGAACAGAAACAAGATGACGAACCTAAAAAACAGGAAGAAATGGAACAGAAAAACGAACAGAATCAGGAAAGTCCTCAGCAGACGCAGGGCAACCGGGGCTACCAGCCCATCGACGAGAGCAAGATCAACTGGCAGAAGTTGGAGGAGAAATGGGGCGTGAAGCGCGACGACCTTGAAAAGTCGGGCGACCTTAACAGGATGCTCAACTACGGCAAGTCCGACTTGGTGAGGGTGTCGCCCAATTTCGGCGGAGAGGCTTTCGAACTGGACGCCCGCCTCTCCTTCAAGAAGGACGGCGAGGGCAACGTCAGCCTTGTGCCGCACTTCATCCGCAAGGAGCAGAAGCTCGACGACTACAAGGAACACAAGTTCTCCGACGATGACCGGAAGAACCTGCGCGAAACGGGCAACCTCGGCAGGGTCGTGGACCTCGTGGACAGGGAAACGGGCGAGATCATCCCCTCGTTCGTCAGCATCGACCGCAAGACGAACGAAATCACGGATGTCTCGGCCAGCAAGGTGCGCATACCGGAACGCATCGGCAAGACGGAAATCACCAAGCAGGAGCAGGACATGCTGCGTGCCGGTCTGCCCGTGCGTGACAAACTCATCGAACGCAAGGACGGCAGGAAGTTCGTCACCACCCTGCAAGTGAACGTGGAGCAGCGCGGCGTGGAGTTCGTGCCGGGAACCGGCAGGTCGCCCCGTGCCGTCCAGACACAGGAAAATAAGGAGAAACAGGCGCAAGGTACGGAAAACACAGCCAACACGAACAAGGAGCAACGCCGCAACACGTGGACGAACGCCGACGGCAGCATCCGCCCCATCAGCAAATGGAGCGGCGTGGACTTCACCGAGCAGCAGAAAGCCGACTACGTGGCGGGCAAAGCCGTGAAACTGGAGAACGTGACCGACAAGCAGGGCTTCCACGCCACGATGTACATCAAGTTCAACCCGGAGAAGGGACGCCCGTACCGCTACGACACCAACCCCGACAACGCGCAGAAGGTCGCGCCTTCCAACGAGAGCCGCACGCAGGTGGCGGTGAACAGCGAGGGCAAGACCAACGAGGCTACCAAGAACCTGAAGGAGCCGTTGCGGAAGGGACAGACCGCCCCGAAGGACACCGCGCAGCAACAGCAGCAGGAGAAGCCGCAAAAAAGAAACAATAAGGGCATGAAGATGTAATCCGGTGTCCGCCACTAAATCCGAAGTAACATTTGTAAAATTCAAAACGACAGAAGAATATGAAGACAATCATTGCAGAAAAGCCGTCTGTGGCACGTGAGATCGCCCGTATCGTGGGCGCGACAAAGAGAGAGGAAGGATATTTCGAGGGAGGCGGCTACGCCGTGACTTGGGCGTTCGGACATCTCGTACAGCTTGCCATGCCCGACGGCTACGGCATACGCGGCTTCGTCCGTGACAACCTGCCCGTCATCCCCGACACCTTCACGCTCGTCCCCCGTCAGGTAAAGACGGAGAAGGGCTACAAGCCCGACAGCGGCGTGGTGACGCAGATCAAGACCGTCACCCGGCTATTCAAGGAAAGTGAACAGATCATCGTGGCGACCGATGCCGGACGCGAGGGTGAGCTTATTTTCCGCTACCTCTACCATTACACCGGATGCGCCACCCCGTTCGTCCGCCTCTGGATAAGCTCGCTTACCGACAAGGCTATCCGCGAGGGACTGCGCAACCTTGAAGCGGGCGGCAAATACGACGACCTCTATCTTGCCGCCAAAGCGCGGAGCGAATCGGACTGGCTCGTGGGCATCAACGGCACGCAGGCACTCTCCATCGCCGCCGGACACGGCACTTACTCCGTCGGGCGGGTGCAGACACCTACATTGGCGATGGTGTGCGCACGCTACTGGGAGAACCGCCGCTTCACGCCCGAAGCCTTCTGGCAGCTCCATATCGCAACGGACGGCTGCGACGAAGGAACTGTGAAGTTTTCCTCTTCCGAAAAATGGAAAGAGAAAGAGCCCGCGACGGAACTGTATAATAAGGTGAAGTCGGCAGGCACAGCCACCGTCACGAAAGCCGAACGCAAGGAGAAGACGGAGGAAACACCGCTCCTGTACGACCTGACCACGCTCCAGAAGGAAGCCAACACCAAGCACGGCTTCACGGCGGAACAGACGCTTGAAATCGCGCAGAAGCTCTACGAGAAGAAGCTCATCACCTATCCGAGAACCGGAAGCCGCTACATCCCCGAAGACGTGTTCGCCGAAATCCCCAAGCTGCTCGCCTTCATCGGGGCTTTGCCCGAATGGAAAGGCAAGGTGCAGCCGAAAGCCGTCCCGACACGCAGAAGCGTGGACGGTAGCAAGGTGACGGACCACCACGCCCTGCTCGTCACGGGAGAGAAACCGCTGTTCCTCTCCAAAGAAGACAACACCGTCTATCAGATGGTTGCCGGGCGCATGATCGAGGCGTTCTCCGAGAAATGCGTCAAGGACACCGCTACCGTCACGGCGGAGTGTGCCGGAGTGGAGTTCACGGTGAAAGGCAGCGTCATCAGGCAAGCCGGATGGCGTGCCGTATATGGTGAGGAGGACAAGGAAGAAACCGCCATCCCCGGCTGGCGGGAAGGCGACACGCTGACGTTGAAAGGCTGTTCCATCACGGAGGGAAAGACCAAACCCAAGCCGTTGCATACCGAAGCAACCTTGCTCTCGGCTATGGAAACGGCGGGCAAGGACATAGAGGACGACGCACTCCGTCAGGCTTTGAAGGACTGCGGCATCGGCACGCCCGCCACCCGTGCCGCCATCATCGAAACGCTCTTCAAGCGCGGCTACATGGAACGCTGCAAGAAATCGCTTGTGCCGACAGAAAAAGGGCTTGCCCTTTACTCTGTCGTGAAGACGATGCGCATCGCCGACGTCGCCATGACGGGCGAATGGGAGAAGAATCTGGCACGCATCGAGCGCGGGGAGCTGCCCGCCGACACCTTCTGCAAGGAGATAGAGGCGTACACAAAGGAGATTACCTCCGAACTGCTCTCGTGCGACAAGCTGTTCGCCCGCAGGGATTCCGGCTGCAAGTGTCCCAAGTGCGGAACGGGCAGTATGCAGTTCTACGGCAAGGTCGTCCGCTGCGACAACGCGGACTGCGGGCTACCCGTGTTCCGCCTGAAGGCGAACCGCACCCTTTCCGATGACGAGATCAAAGAGCTGCTCACCGATGGGCATACGAAGCCGCTCAAAGGCTTCAAGAGCAAGCAGGGCAAGAGCTTCGACGCCATAGTCGCCTTTGACGGGGACTATAACACGACTTTCGTGTTCCCCGAAAGGAAAACGAGCAGGAAATTTTCAGGACGGAAGAAATAGTATTAACTTTGCCACTTGTTCAGAGTAATGAATTGTTCTTCGATACCGGATTACACTCATACTTTGGATTTAGTGGTGGCACTCGGAGGGATACCGAGTGCCTTTTCATTCTCCTTTTCAGACGATTATCCCCATCATTATCAACCCACTAAATTCCAAAGTAATGAACAACAAGAAGAAAAACGAAGGTCAGACCGACTTTTCCTATTACGGTCTGTACCTGCTGGACTATCTCCGCACGAACAGGTTTGAACAGGCTTCCGACGATGCCTTCATCCGGGAACGTGCCGACCGTGCCGCCGAAACGTATGAGCGTGCGCGGCTCGAAGGCTATCCGTCCGAGGGGGCGCAGGAGTTGGCGATGGACACGCTCCTGCGTGGTCTTCGCTATTCCAAGTACGCCATCCTCCGCGAAGTCGTGGAAAACGAGTTTGCCGACGAAGTGCCGGAAAAGAAACGCGAAGCCTTCATCCGAAAGCTGCTGCCGCCTGTCGGCAACGTATTCTCCGCCTATGATCTTTCGGACGACAACTTCGCCCTGTCGCCCGAATACGACCTGCTCTACACGGAGCTGACGGGAGCCGTCGTCCTTTATATCGGGGAATATGGCGTTTAACCGCAAACAACGGCTGCGGGACAACATCGAGGCGATACGGACGGCATTCATCCTTGACAGGGAACGGAGGACGGCAACCGCCGAGGAACAAGCCATACTTCGGAAGTATTGCGGTTTCGGCGGGTTGAAGTGCATACTGAACCCGGCAAAGGAACTGACGGATGCCGTGCATTGGGCGAAATCGGACCTCGAACTGTTTGCCCCTACGGTGGAACTGCACAGGCTGGTGCGTGAAAACAGCAAGGACGATACGGAGTACAAGCGGTACGCGGATGCCATGAAGCAGTCCGTGCTGACCGCATTCTACACACCGCCGGAGATAACCGGCACGATTGCGGAGGCTCTGCATGAACACGGCATACGTCCCGACCGTGTGTTGGAGCCGTCGGCGGGCGTGGGCGCATTCGTGGATGCCGTGCTGGAAAACAAGCCGGACGCGGACATCATGGCTTTCGAGAAAGACCTGATGACGGGCAAGATATTGGGACACCTGCATCCCGACCAAAAGGTAAGGGTGCAGGGATTCGAGAAGATAGAGAAGCCCTTCACGGATTATTTCGACCTTGCCATCTCGAACATCCCGTTCGGCGACGTGGCTGTGTTCGACCCGGAGTTTACAGGAAGCCAAGACCCGGCAAGGCGTTCCGCACCGAAGGCAATACACAACTACTTCTTCCTGAAAAGCCTTGACGCTGTGCGTGAGGGCGGCATCGTGGCGTTCATCACCTCGCAGGGGGTGCTGGACGCACCGTCCAACGCACCCATACGCGAGTATATGATGCGTAATGCCAATCTGGTGGGTGTCGCACGCCTGCCGAACAATCTCTTCACGGACAACGCGGGTACGGAGGTGGGCAGCGACCTGATTATCCTGCAAAAGAACAGCGGAAAGAACGGGGAACTGTACTACAACGAGAAACTTTTCATGCAGACCGAACAGACGCCCATCGGCACTTCGGTGAACGGGTATGTATGGAGCATCAGCTCTCTTTCCAATACGGATTTAATCAGAGGCACAGACCCTTACGGGAAACCTGCCTATCAACTCCTGCACCGGGGCGGCATCGGGCAAATGGCGGAGGACTTGCGGGAACATCTGAAAATCGAGTTGCATCAGTTTGACAAAGAACTGTATGAAATGTACAGCCTGCATCCGGCACAGGGGAAAAGCACGGTTACGGAAACCATTTCCATACCAGTTGTCACTCCTGAGATACAGCCACGTAATGAAATGGCAGCCAAGCCCGAAGCGGTAACACCGCAGCCGGAGGAAGAAAAGCCGGAGATAGAGCCGCACCGTCCCGATTATTCGGAGGGCGTGCAGCTCTCCCTGCTCGACCTCTGGGGCATGACCGAGGAGGTACGCAAGCAGGAAGCACCCTCCAAGAAGAAAAAGACGGCGAAAAAGGAAAGCCCGGCAAGACGTATGCCTCCCAAACCGCAGGCGCAGGTTACGCCGAAGGTTACGACCGCACCGCCACAGCCGTCTGCCGCACCACCGACGGAGAACAGGGACAGCCAAGAAACAAAGCCGGTGAGTGTCGCAGCCAAAGCCGATCCGGATGATATTTACGCCACTTTGGATTGGGATACCAACCCGCCCATCAACGGCTTCTATGAAATGATGATGGACCTCACGCCGGAGCGACGCAAGGAGCTTCGCAGGCTGGCGGCACAGCATCAGGAGAAACGGCAGCATGTCCCGGACGTGAAAGCCGCACCGGAGCAGGAAACACGGCAACCCGAAACGCAGCCGGAAGTTGCCGCCACTCCTGCCGCTCACGCAACGGAAACGGCTGCAACCTCCCTTTTCCCCGAAATGGAAGCGGAAAAACCGGAGGAGGAACCTCTCGACCTTTCTCCCCGTCCGTTCAACGGCATGCTGGAGCCGCACTATCGTGACGGCTCTATGGTACTGGATGCTTCACGCAATCTCGGTTATTTGAAAGACCTCACGCCTTACGGCGCGACATTCCAACCGCTTGACCTGACTGGCTACCAGAAGGAGAAAGCGATGTTGTATGTGTCACTCCGTGATTCATACGAGCGGCTTTACCGCTACGAGGCGGAGTATCACGATGAAGGGTCTGCACAACGCATAGCGTTGAACACCTGCTACGATGAGTTTGTCATGCGCTACGGCAACCTCAATGCCAAGCAGAACGTGAAACTGTTGATGATGGATGCCGCCGGGCGCGACATCCTTTCGTTGGAACGTGCGGAAGACGGCAGGTTCGTCAAGGCGGACATCTTCGAGCGTCCCGTTTCCTTCTCGGTGGAGAGCCATGCCAACGTAAGCTCTCCCGAAGAGGCACTCTCCGCATCGCTCAACAAGTTCGGCACGGTCAATCTCGACTATATGCGGGAGATAACCGACAGCACGGAAGAGGGATTGCTTGACGCCCTCAAAGGACGCATCTTCTACAACCCGCTCGTAACCGGTTACGAGATAAAGGACAGGTTCATCGCCGGGAACGTGATAGAGAAGGCGGAGCGCATCAAGGCATGGATGGGTGACAACCCAGAAAACGGGCGTATGCCGGAAGTGAAGCAGGCGTTGTTGGCTCTGAAAGAAGCCGAGCCGCCGCGCATCGCCTTCGAGGACCTCGACTTCAATTTCGGGGAACGCTGGATTCCGACGGGCGTGTACGCCGCCTACATGAGCCATCTTTTCGACACGGACGTGAAAATCGCCTACTCCGCAAGCATGGACGAGTATTCGGTGGCGTGCGGCTACCGCACCATGAAAATCACGGACGAGTTTTTAGTGAAGGGCTATTACCGGAACTATGACGGTATGCACCTGTTGAAACACGCCCTGCACAACACCTGCCCCGACATGATGAAGTCCATCGGCAAGGATGAGCATGGCAATGACATCAAGGTGCGCGACAGCGAGGGCATACAGCTCGCCAACGCCAAGATTGACGAAATCCGTAACGGGTTCTCGGAATGGCTGGAAGAGCAGTCGCCGCAGTTCAAGGAACGGCTGACGACAATGTACAACCGCAAGTTCAACTGTTTCGTGCGACCGAAGTATGACGGTTCGCACCAGACGTTTCCCGACCTCAATCTGAAAGGATTGGCAAGCCGGGGTATTCAAAGCGTTTATCCGTCGCAGAAGGATTGCGTCTGGATGATAAAACAGAACGGAGGCGGGATCTGTGACCACGAAGTTGGAACAGGTAAAACACTGATAATGTGTATTGCAGCGCATGAAATGAAGCGTCTGAACTTGGCGCACAAGCCGATGATTATCGGCTTGAAGGCGAACGTGGCGGAGATAGTAGCCACTTATCAGGCGGCATATCCTAATGCGAGGATTCTCTACGCTTCGGAAAAGGATTTCTCGACTGCCAACCGCGTGCGTTTTTTCAACAACATCAAGAACAACGACTACGATTGCGTCATCATGTCGCACGACCAGTTCGGCAAGATACCACAGTCGCCGGAGTTGCAACAGCGCATCCTGCAAGCGGAGCTTGACACGGTGGAGGAAAACCTTGAAGTGCTGCGGCAGCAGGGCAAGAACGTGTCGCGGGCGATGCTGAAAGGATTGGAGAAACGCAAGCACAACCTTGTGGCGAAGTTGGAGAAAGTGGAACACGCCATCAAATCCCGCACGGATGACGTAGTGGACTTCAAGCAGATGGGCATCGACCACATCTTCATTGACGAGAGCCACCAATTCAAGAACTTGACTTTCAACACCCGGCATGACCGTGTGGCGGGGTTGGGAAACTCGGAAGGAAGCCAGAAAGCCCTGAATATGCTTTTTGCCATACGAACTATACAGGAGCGCACGGACAAGGACTTGGGGGCTACGTTCCTGTCCGGCACAACCATTTCCAACAGTCTGACGGAATTGTACCTGCTCTTCAAGTATCTGCGTCCGAAGGAATTGGAAAGGCAGGATATCCGATGCTTCGACGCATGGGCGGCAATTTTCGCCAAAAAGACAACCGACTTCGAGTTCAACGTGACGAACAATGTGGTTCAGAAGGAGCGTTTCCGATATTTCATCAAAGTGCCGGAGCTTGCCGCCTTCTACAACGAGATTACCGATTACCGCACGGCGGAGGACGTGGGTGTGGATCGTCCGCGTAAGAACGAGATACTGCATCACATACCTCCCACGCCCGACCAAGAGTATTTCATCAAACAGCTGATGCAGTTCGCCAAGACGGGTGACGCCACGCTGCTGGGCAGACCGCCCCTGTCGGAAACGGAGGAGAAGGCGAAGATGCTTATCGCCACCGATTACGCGCGGAAGATGGCTCTCGACATGCGCATGATAGACCCGCATTATGAGGACCACCCCGACAACAAGGCTTCCCACTGCGCCAAGACGATTGCGGAGTATTACCACAAATACGACGCGCAGAAAGGCACGCAGTTCGTGTTCTCGGATCTGGGAACATACCAGCCGGGCGACGGATGGAACGTGTACAGCGAGATAAAGCGGAAGCTGACGGAGGACTACGGCATCCCGGCAAGCGAGGTGCGCTTCATTCAGGAGTGCAAGACCGACAAGGCACGCAAGGGGGTGATAGACGCCATGAACGCCGGAACGGTGCGCGTGCTGTTCGGTTCCACTTCCATGCTCGGAACGGGTGTGAACGCGCAGAAACGGTGTGTCGCAATCCATCATTTGGATACGCCGTGGCGTCCATCCGACCTGCAACAGCGTGACGGACGCGGAGTTAGGGCGGGCAACGAGATTGCCAAGCGTTTTGCCGGGAACAATGTGGATGTCATCATCTACGCGGTGGAAAAGTCGTTGGACAGCTACAAGTTCAACCTGCTGCACTGCAAGCAGACGTTCATCTCGCAGCTCAAAAGCGGGGCGATGGGCGCACGTACCATCGATGAGGGGGCTATGGACGAGAAATCGGGCATGAACTTCTCGGAGTACATGGCGTTGCTCTCCGGCAATACCGACCTTTTGGACAAGGCGAAACTGGAGAAGCGTATCGCATCGCTTGAAGGGGAACGCAAGTCGTTCAACAAGGGCAAGCGCGATTCGGAGTTCAAGCTGGAAGCCAAGACGGGGGAACTGCGCAACAACACGGCTGTCATCGAAGCCATGACGGAGGACTGGAACCGTTTTCTTTCCGTTGTGCAGACTGATAAGGAAGGTAGTCGCCTTAATATTGTCAAGGTGGACGGCGTGGATTCAACCGACGAAAAAGTTATTGGAAAGCGTTTGCAGGAGATAGCCAAGAACGCCACGACGGGCGGTTTGTACAAGCCTGTCGGGGAGATTTACGGTTTCCCGATAATGGTGGTCAGCGAGAGGATACTCAAAGAGGGGCTGGAATTTACCGACAATCGCTTCGTGGTGGAAGGGAATTACAAATACACCTATAACAACGGGCATCTGGCGATGGCTGACCCGGTAGCCGCCGCACGTAATTTCCTGAATGCATTGGAGAGGATTCCGTCCATCATCGACCAGTATAAGGCGAAGAACGAGGTGCTGGAAAAGGAGGTTCCGCAGTTGCAGGAGATAGCGGGCAAGGTGTGGAAGAAAGAGGACGAACTGAAACAGTTGAAGTCCGAACTTGCCGCGCTTGACCGCAAGATACAGTTGGAGCTTGCGCCGCCCGCGCAGGAAGTCACCGAAAAAGAAAAGAACGGGCAGGAGATCAAGCCAGATGCGGAAGGTGTACGGAGCATATCGCCACAACAAACCGATGATGTCCCGCAGATTCGCAGCCCGATGGATAAACGAAGTCCGTCTGGCAATTTCATTGCCAATCATATCATTATCGGGCGTCCGGGTTTTCAGTTTAAGGATGAAAACCGATCGAAAGGGATAAAAATTTAAAATTATGAATTTTATATAAAATATTAATAGGGGCTATCCAAAAGGTCTAAAAGTAAATCTTATCCCCTCTGCAAGTATCTGTAGAAGAGTGATTGCAAGAATTTCTTTCTTTTTGGGCAGCCTCTATTAAATTTATTTATTCTTTCTTGATTTATGTTTATAAACATTATACCAAAAACATTCCAACTAACCTTGTTTATGTTTTGTCAGCCACCATTTGCACAACCATATTTGACTCCCAAAGAGAGTGAATTCGATAAGATAACTTGCTGCATACCCACAATAAGGGGCTAAATAGAATACGAATGGGAAATAGATAACAGTACCGACAACAGATTGCGTTATGTAGTTGGTTAAACTCATTTTACCATAAAGCTGTAATGTGGAAACCGCTTTTTTGACACGTTCCTTATGACACAATAATATGAACGAGAATATTTCTACAGAATCATCAGTAAAACAGAAAAAAATACTAATTTTGTTTTTGATGATCATTTCAAAAGGAATTAGAAAAAATGTCTAATTCTAACTTATAGAGGAAAAAGCAACAATTAAATATTAAAGAATAAAAGATACGAAAAATATGACGCCAAAAGAGATACTACAAGAATGGATTGACTGCTTCAACGCCGCCGATGCAGTCGCTTTGGCAAACTTATACGCTCAGGATGCCATAAACCATCAAGTCGCAAACACCCCGGTTATAGGAAAAACAGCTATCCATAAAATGTTTGTAAATGAATTTGCAACCTCAAAAATGGTTTGTATTGTTGAGCATATATTCGAGGATGGAGAATGGGCTATCATGGAATGGAAAGATCCGCTCGGGTTGCGAGGATGCGGATTCTTCCATGTGCAAAACGATAAAATCGTTTTCCAAAGAGGTTATTGGGATAAGCTCAGCTTTCTCAAACAGCACGGTTTAACCGTAGAGAATAGTGATAAAAATCCAAACACATAACACCGTCCGATATGGGAATCATCATTCATTCTTTAGAGTCCGTTTCTTTCAAAGATTTGTATGCGGCATTCTCATCCGCATTCAAAGATTATGATTTCTCTTTGAATGCGGATGAATTGCGACGCATGCTCGACCGACGAGGATACAATCCACAACTATCTTTCGGAGCATTTTTCGAAGGACGGCTGATTTCTTTTGTGTTTAACGGAACAGGCATGTACAACAACATCTTGACGGCCTATGACACAGGGACGGGAACCGTACCTTCATTCCGGGGATTACACCTAACCCAAAAAATATTCACTTTCAGCCTCGAATTGATATATCAACAAGGAGTTCGGCAATATGTACTGGAAGTTTTGCAACACAATCACAAAGCAATAAAAATATATCGCAAATTAGGCTTTGAAACACAGAGAAATTTCAACTACTACTCTGCCAAACTGAGCGATATTGTTCCTGTATTGCAAGTAAACCATACCGCATGTCGCATACTCCCATCGGATTTAAAAAACTGCCTTAACCAAACGGCCTGGTTCGATTTTCATCCTTCATGGCAAAATGACAGGGCTTCACTGGAACGCGGAATCGACAATTTGGACATATTGGGAGCTTATGAAAGAGAAGAACTTGTCGGATTTGTTATCTTTGAACCGGCATCAGGCGATATTTCATCCCTCGCAGTTGCAAAAGATTACCGGCGTAAAGGAATAGGTAAGTCCTTGCTTAAAAGTGCTGTCAGTCATTTTCAAAGCGATGTACTCAAATTTACTAATGTTGATTGCGATTGTGAATCAGTCACTGGTTTCTTGTCATCATTAGGACTTACCCCAAAAGGACAACAGTTTGAAATGGTCAGAAAAATTTAACCTACATTTATATGAATAGCCCTCATCATCAAATAACGGTTCTCAGCTATACGCAGGCAGGGATTTTAACCACTGAACTTCCTACGAAGAACTGAACTTTAAATTTACCACTTAACTGTCCTACGAAGCACGAAAGCCCTGCTTGCGTATAGGTGATGTTATGCGGTCGGTTTTCATTTTCTCTTCTTTCTCGTTAATTTGTCAAGCAAAGTTACTAAATTTGCAGTCAAGCAATTTCAATTTTTGAATTATGTATTTCAGCAGACCTTGGACTTCTATCTAAGTGATAGGCAGTCCTGAAAATTCCAATCTCTTTTAGGTCAAGACAATTAGTCTATGGGTTTCGTGTACCGACTTTTTTGTAAAGGCGTTACGTTGTCATAGTTGCTCTGTCGGGTAATACTGTCTATTCACTTCTCCACGATTTGAATTCAAGTATTCACCTGTAAGAAGTTACTAAACCTGTTGGCGGAATTAATTTAGTGCATACTTAATTCTGCCAATGGG
>NZ_QTMW01000079.1:0-14381 GCF_003604005.1 Bacteroides sp. OF03-11BH
TCTACTGAATTAGTCCTATTTGATTCTTTGTCTCCCTATTGTGAAGCATCGGTTAAAGTGTTTTTATCACTACAAAAAACATCTTGTATAATAAAAACTTATCATTACCAAAAAGACGAAGTATCTTTAATAATACATTTAATCCAATAAAGACGATTAACATGCGGCTAAACCTCCCCAGAAAAGGTCGGTTAGCCACCAACCATTAGCATCGAAAAATTATAATTAAACCAATATGAAAGCAAAGATAGGAGATGTCTATACTATCTATAATAATCGTTTAAGGCTTTATACAGCCTGTCAGATTACAAACGTAATAGAGGATAAGGGCGACGCAATTTGTCTTTACCTGGATTGGACTGGAGAATCGCCTCTTCATCTAGTACAGATGGAAAATCTCCAACCTCTTTATATGGATTTCATGTATTGGGAGAGGCAATTATGTATAGCCAATGTCGATATAGATGTTCCAGCTTATTTTATATTTGTAGGTAATATTCCTCCTCTTACAAACGAGGAAAACTCATATTTTGGTACAGGGAATTATGGGTATGATGTATATAGGCAAATTAAATGGCAACAGATTCCTGAAGAAAGGAGAAAAGCGTTTAAGATTGCAATGAAAAGTGAGGAAACAGTATGGCTTAATGGAACTGAATATAAAATAAGTTCGCACTATGTAGATGACGCCCATTGCCCGTTTTCCAAAGCAGATGAATTAAAAGTATTCCCATGTCTTTCTACGCTGGTTCTTAAAGAATATCATCAGGGGCTCATTGAATATTTGGATAATACACCGTTTATTACAGAACTGACATATAAGGGTAAAGGACAAAGAAGTCTTGATTTTCGTGGTACAAGCCTACGAAAACTTCTCATAGATTTGACTGAAATTGATGAACTATGGTTGAATGATGAAATGGAACAGTTATATCTTTTGAATGATAAAATTAGTCCATGTGTCATTCATGCAAGAGATAACGGGGCTAACCTTCTCTTACAATACCGTAAAATATTTCACCCCTATCCTGAACTTTCCAATCTCAACAGTCTTCATGGCATAGAAATTAATGAAGTGGATATGAACGATATATTCTCCGTTTACCCTAATCTGAAAGAACTCTGGTTATGGGGAAAACCCGGGTATATCAGAAACTTCTCGGTACTCGAAAGTTTTAGGAACATTGAAGTTTTCGCAACGAGGAATCTTTTTGGCTTCAGTTCAGAGGATATTCCTGTGCCAGAACGGATGGAACATCTAAACTGGCTTTGGATGACAAGTTTGCCAGAAGATGCGGCAAAATGTATAAAAAAATTATACAAGAAGCGAAAAAACGAAGGAATGAATCTTTCCGTCACGCAGGCAAGAAAACCAGAGTGGATAAAAGAAAATATGGATAATCCATTCAGAGATTGGGATGACAGTGATTATATCTCACCCTCCTCCGCCAAAAAGGCCATTATCCAGTACAGGAAGACACGAAACGAGTTACTCGCCCTGAATGTTCAAAATGATCCGGAGGCGCAGACTAAAGCAATTGCTGCGGTAGAGGAATATACAAAGACATTTAATCGAATGAGATGTATCGAAACTGATGAACGGGATCTGGTATACGAGGTATTGTGTTCAATAATTGACTACATGAATAATCCAATAATTGATAAGGCAAGATTGCTGGATAGATTCGAAGAACTACGGGATTTCTGAGAAACAAGTATAAAAACCGTAAATAAAAAACGATGCTAACAAGCTGCAACCCGACTGAACAAAGGCGGAACGCTGCCGGACATTATCTGCCCAATAATATGAACTAAAAAAAGTGATATGGAAACTAAAGCGGAAGTCCTAAAATACATGTTTACAAGAATACAAGAGATGCTTCCTGTAAATGTGGTCAAAGCAAAAAAGAATAAAGACTACTTTACTTACATAGTGGAAAACGATTGTAGTATTGAGTTTTACTTTCAAACAACCCAAGGTGGATATGCCGGTAAAAACACTTTTTGTATGGGTGTATCAGCTAAAATAAAGAATCCATATTTATGTAGTCTTGTATTAGAACCATTAAATAAAAAAGACGCTGGTGGTAACATCATAGTTTGCTTTGATAATAATATTGATTGGTTTAAGCAGCATCTAATGGATATGGATTATTTTTTCGGGAATAAGAGTGACAAGACTCCTAACGTTGAGAGATTCTTAAACGATTTGAAAAAGGATTTTTTTCCGTATATCATACCTTTTGTCAAACAATATACAAAAATTATATATTTTTACTCAAATTCGGGTCATATTCAACATATATATGCAGATAAACAGTTTAGCTTAGGAGTAATCTGTTCTCTCTTGTGCAACCATGAAGAGTTCATTGAAGAAACTTTGGTTCCATTAGCCAAAGCAAGTGAAGGAGGTTGGATATTTAGAGAATTTTTTAAGTGCACAAACTACGTTACCGATATAGTTGAGCCGATTAAGAAATATGTCGCAGAGAATAATATCCATTTTGAACAATGAGAAGAATAGAATGGGCAGATAAAAGCGGATTAATTGCTCTCGAAATGGTCGGTTATCCACCAAACATTATCCGTCAAAATAAAAAATAAAATGGAACTTGAATTTAACAATAAATCAGAATCAATTACAGCTAAGGATATAGCTGATGTTGAGCGGAAAAACAAATTTATTTTCCCGCAGGAAATCAAATCGTTCCTTCTTGCCAATAACGGAGGTCAACCCAATAAAACGATATACACTCAAAATAGTCAGGATTATGTGGTGGATTTCTTTCTGCCCATAAAGTCCACAGAATTTGAAGACTTGACGTATTCGGCGACAATAACTGATTTGAGTGATATAATCCCGAATACTGTAATACCATTTGCTATAGATCCATTCGGCAATTATTTCGTTTTTGACAAAGCTGAAGGTAAAATCTATTTCTTGGAAATGGAAGAAGTAGCTCTTTCCTTATTGGCGAGTGATTTTGAATCGTTTATTTCATCATTAAAAAAGGAATGAGACGGATAACAAGCGGATCAATCTCATTTAATGATGATTATCCACCAGACATTAACAACTCACATCTATTATAAGACAATACGCAATGAAAATATATGAAATAAGAAGTATATTAAGAAAGCGAGAAACTATTATAATGTTTAAAGGTAAAGGCAACAATGACCGGCTTCTCGACTTTTTCATTCTAAATCAAGGAGATGGTCGATTCTTGCAGTATACCAGATTAAGGGGTATAGCCCAGTGTGATATGAAAGAAAATGATTTGGAAAGATGTGACTTTTTACATTCATTTTTGCCTTGTCCCATATTTTCGCAACGTTTTGTTGAAAAGATGTCCTCTATCTTGAAGGATGTAGTCACGTTTTATCCGATAGATATATATTGCGGTGACAAATCAAAAATGTTCTTTATAGCTAAAATAAATAACTATATTGATCTAATTAATCATGAAAAATCAGAAGCTCTAAAATTAGAAAATCGTAACGACTTATTTATGATTCCTATTGTAGCCAATGAAAATTTAGGCAATTTTCTTATAGCACGAGATACTAAAGAAGTGGTATTTTGGGGGATTAGTGAAGAGTTGAAGGATATAATTATTAGAGAAAAGTTTAAGATGAAAATATGTGAGATGCAACAATAACAAGCGAATCAATCTCCCATGAGGCTGATTATATGTCTGACATTAGGCTCAAAAACAAATGGAAGAAAAAAACTATATCTCAAACTTTGATTGCTCGCTTTGGCGAATTGATGATTGGGGACTATATGCAACTAAATCCCCCATCTGTATCAATTCTTTGGGCTGCGATCTTAATGCGTGGTTTGATGTGGATGGCGAGAGTTTTCCTACCGACAAACAGCTTGCTGCATGGATGGGATTTTGCAATATTAATCCGAATGAAATGAAAGAAATGATGATTGACGGTCTTACAAAGTTAGCAAATAAAATGGATGTCCTGCCAAATGATGTAGAGCCAGAATTTGGTCCGATATTTAGACCTATGGTTATTTCGAGAAATGCCAAACGCTCTATTGAAGCTGTAAGACATAGTAGAAAGACATTAGGTAAAGTGGCAAAATCCACCTTAAAATGCAGTTCGGTTGTTGTACCGTTACAAGATAAAGCTCCAGTTAGATTTATTGTAATGAACTTTCAAATTGGTCGTCGCCCTTATGAAATGGAAGCTGTTTTTTGTAATGAAAGGATGCTTATGGTCGGTGAAAACTCTGGCATTTGGACTCGCCTTGAATGGATAAATGAGTTTAATATTCCAATGTTTAATATTGGAACGGCATTACATCCATATTGGCGACCTGAATAATATGCGAATAACAAGCGGCTTAACCTCCCTAAAAGGTCGATTATCCGCCGGACATTATACCGAATCATGTAAAAAAATAAGAATGTATTGGTCTGTCAAACAAACGAAAATAACGGTTCTGCTTCTGCTGTTTTGCAGTGTGCTTTGCACCCATGCGCAAGTGAGTAGCTTGAGTAAGTCTGACAGCGGTTTCATTTCTTACAGACTGGAAGGAGAACCGGCGCACCGCCTGTTTCTGCATAAAGACACGCTGCGAGTGGAAGTCAAGGGAATAGGGCTGTTCCCGCATTACACGCTTTCGTATGTGATTGCACAAGATGGCTGTTTACAACGTGTAGGCACACCAAATGCCAGACAGACAGTAAAAAAAGGCATAGACATGGACTTGTCAATATCTGCTTCGCTGGATGGAAAATGCCTGAGGCATATTTCAGACAATGAGATACGCATATCGGGGAACAATCGCCCGTATTTCAGAGAACAAGCAGTGAAAAATGTATTACACGGAATGGATTTGTTGTGGATTTATGACGGTGCGTTTGTACGGGACACCATAGAACTTGGGAGGTTGTATAAAACAATCAAGGACAACTTGCAAAATGTACGGATAAAAAAACTGGATGGCAAACAGGCATACTGCCGATATGGCATGGCTGGAATCAACGGAGCTATCATTATTGAAGCCAAGGCTGTCAAAAGAAAGACAAAGCATTGAAGATTAAAATAGGAAAATGAAGAAATCTATCATAACACTGTTTTTAGCGGCTGTATCCGCTGTGAGTTGCGAGCCGCCCATGCCACCGAGCGACGAGGAAATGATACGCCACTTCGCCACGCACGAGGCGGCGTTCCGTAAGGTGTACGAAATCATGGCAGAGAGTTCAGAAGGCAGTTTCCACTACCCGCCGCTTTCTCCGGAAGAGGTCATTATACTTGATTCAACAGAGCAAAGCGATACATTCCATGAATCAAATGACGAACAAGACCTCCCGGTATATGGGCTGCTGAAGCCGGAGCGAATCCTACTCGACTCCTTGTTGTCAGAGATTGGATGCGGTCTTGTCCTTGTTGACCGCAGGGAATGGGAAACGGCGGATTCGGTATATGTGAGCCTCGTTATGCCGTACTATTCCCACGGCATCGTGGATGCGGGAACGTCCAAGAGTTTCGTTTATGATCCTGGATTGAGAAGCCGCCGGAACATCCGTATCACCGAACACGGCGACCTGAACGAGATCTACCGCAGGACGTACAACGACACCACGCTGTACAAGCCCATCAAGGGAAACTGGTACATCGAGTTAGACCATTCGATATAACGGCCCGGAGTTCGTATCGAAGTTATGTATCACTTTTGCGAAAGAAAATACATCATAAAGCAGATAATGGCTATCGCAAGGAAAAATAACAGAACCGCAAGGAGTTCGTTAAACCTGCACTTGGCATAGTGAGACATCACTGCTTTGCCTCGCCATTTGTAAATCCTGCTGACGAGCGACATAACGGCAAATGTGACAATGCTAAAAACGACACATGGCAACAATGCCGACACACCTGGAAAAAGCCGGATAGTAACAGTCATCATAGGGAATATCAAAAGAGCGAAGATATAAATCGAGAGCATCATTTCGCCATCGACCCTGCCTGTTCGTCTTGCTTGTTTCAATTTCTCCCCCATCCACCAGAGGTAGTCCCAGAGATAGAACCGTTGTCTGCCGTTATTCTTCATGCCGTTATTTATTTCATCAATGAAACGATTGTGATAATCATAGCCACAAAAAACATTACTGGCAGGAAGAAAAGGAGAAAACCTGTTGCAGGCTTGAATCTTCTATCAGCATAGTGGCTCATGACGGCTTTGCGCCTGCGGACTCCGTAAAGCTTTTCACCCCATATCACATACACCAGTACAAGGACTAAATAGACACCCCACATACATTGCTGAAACGTATGGTAAACCCTCGCAAACGCAAGCAACGACATGACCGGAACAAACAACAAAAAATTGAAATACATAAACTGCATACTCTCTCCAGTGATGCGAAGGTGGTATTCGTGCAACCGCTCTCCGACCCACCAGAGGTAATCCCAGAGATAAAACCGTTGCTTATTCTCCTGCCGTTTCATCATGCCCAATGTATAAATCCGAGGTGGAACATCAGCGCTACATTTGCCACGATCAGGGCGATAGCGATAAGAACTATTTTGGCGAGCTTCCTGCCGGGATGTTTCATCTTCCCGTAATGTTCACGGAGCGCTTCACGTCGTCCGGCTGTATAGCGTAGCTTGCAGAATAAATCGGGAAGAAAGCAGAGAGGAATCACTATGGCCAAACCAATCATCCAGCCGAAAAGGCGCAATATCGGTGGAAACCCAAGCGGTATGAGTAGGACGAAGAGCCAGCACCAAAACAGTAGCATACGTCCGTTGAGATTGGTACGCTCCCTTTCGTGCCATATCTCGGCTACATACCACATATAGTCGATGAAGCAGATCCGGTATTTGCGATTGTCCTTTTCCATACCGTTATCTCCATACAAAGAAACCAACCAATATAAGTATAATCAGAACGCTGACCAACACAATCTGAACCCTGCGGCGTGTTTCAGGCTTGCAATCGTCAAATAACCACAGTTTGCTGTTAAACTGCCAATGACACGCCCATTTCCAACGGAACAGCAACCCTGCAAGCCATAGGGCAAGCAGCCCAACACCAAACAGCAACCCGTATTTCGGGTGAGCCTGCAACCACTCGAAAAACGCTTCCGCCTTGCTGTTCATTGCTTCGTATATATCGGTAACTGTCATACTTATAATTAAAAGGATTCCGAACACAAAAATAATGTTTTCCGTTCACATAATCACTACTTTATGCTCCAAAACACCAGCTGTGCGGTTATAAAACCAGGAAACAGCCCCCGTTAAGGTAACGGAGGGTGTTTGCGGGGTGTTTGTGTTCATTTAGTTCTGTTCCGGCAGGAGCTTGCAAAGCACCGGGTCGTTCTTGATACGTTCCAGTTCCTCGGCGACGATGCGGCCGGCCTCCGCCTTGATACGTTCGTAGTTTTCCTGCACGACCTGTTTCATGTGATCCGTCCCGTTCTCGTCCGTGAAGTCGGTAATTTGTGGTATCTTCTTGTACCGGGCCGTTTCCGCTTTCACTTTTTCGTTGTCCACGACAATCTCGCAGTGAAAAATCTTCTGTTCGATACGTTCGTCGAAATTGTCCGCCACGGCCCCGACGAACATTCCCTGCGTGAGCGTCGAGATCTTCGAGGCCGGGATCAGGCTGTCCAGCTGCGTGGATATGGATGTCGATTTGTCGCTGCGGCTCAACGTCATGCTCTGCCGCTTCTGCAATACCTTACCGAACCGTTCCGAGAGTGTCTTGGCCGTTTCACCTACGACCTGCCCGGAGAAGATGTTGCCCACCGTGTTCATCACGACGGCGGCCTCCTTGTCCCCGTAGTCCCTCTTCAACTGTGAAAAATCCTGGAAGCACAGCAGCACGGCGACCTTGTTGCTTCTGGCCGTGGCGATCAGGTTGTCGAGTCCCTTGAAGTAGATTGTCGGCAGCTCGTCGATGATGATGCCCGATTTGAGCTGGCCTTTCTTATTTATGAGCTTGACAATCCGGGAATTATACAATCCCAAAGCCGCTCCGTAAATGTTTTGCCTGTCGGGATTGTTCCCCACGCAGAGTATCTTGGGATCGTCCGGGTTATTGATGTCGAGCGTGAAGTCATCGCCCGACATGACCCAATATAGCTGGGGCGAAATCATGCGGGAAAGCGGAATTTTGGCCGATGCTATCTGGCCCTGGAGCTGATCTTGAGCGCCTCCGAGCCAGGCATCCATAAAGGGGCTGAGGTAGTTTTCGAGTTCCGGGTAGGATGTCAGAATCGGGAAAATATCCTCGTACCGCTTGTTCAGGAACTCGATGGCGTGCGGGAAGGTACAATACCGCCCGTTGTCGTAGATGCGCAGGAACCAGATCACGGCCGCGAAAAGGATAATGGGGCTTTCCACAAAAAAATCGCCCTGCTTCTGCACCCAGCTTCGGTTCAGGTTGAGCATGATGGTATAGGCGCTCTCGTAGGCGTCCGAAATATCGGTCATGAAGTCCGGGTGAATGGGGTTACAGCGGTGCGAGCGGCGCGGGTCGTCGAAATTTATGACGTAGAAAGTCGGGATTTTCTTGTAACCTTTCTGGTGATTCAGCAGGTGGTTGTAGGCGATTTCCGAAAGATCGGGAAACTTGTAGTCATAGATGTATTGGGTATAGCCCTTTTCGATTTGCTGTTTAATAAACTGGTTTACAACACAATAACTCTTCCCGCTGCCCGGGCTTCCCATGCAGATGCAAGCCCTTTGCGGGTTTACGACGTTGGCGAACCCGTTGTTCCACTGTTTGTTATAGTAAAATTTCGTCGGCAGATTTATGGAGTACTCGTTCTCGATCAGGCGTGTTTCCTGCTGGAATGATTCGTTCTCGTTGTTGAAAGGGTCATCCATGAGATTGTTCTTCAGCAGGCGGGACATCCACACGCCGCCCATCAAGAGGCAGATATACCCGGCCGATAGGGTCAGTATGTAGAAAGCCGCGTTCGCCGTTGCCGTCAGCGGCAAGTCCAGCAGCCACCAGTTGAAGAAGAACAGCACGCCTCCCGTGGCCAGCGATGCCGTGATTTTCCGCCAGGTAATTTTCTCCTCTTTTACTCCTTTTGTCCCGAGGCATGAAAGGGCGAGGAACACGACGGCGAAAAGTTTCGTCCATAGTATATTCCGGAACAGCCCCGCGGTGCGGTCGAAGTTCAGCAGAATCCTATCGACCACGCCGATATTGATTCCCCATTCCCGTATCTGCCCGTAGCAGAACCAGTAGATGTTGATAACCACGAACAAGATACTCAATGCCCGCATGAAATCCATTGTTTTTGCAAGACCCCGAAGGTCGTCTTCCTGTTGCATAACCGTAAGATTTAATAAATGAATGATAATTGAGATGTTATACTTTCCTCCGTCGTGAGGTATTCCGCTTCCGTTGCCCGTCCCGTCCGGCAGGCGCTTGTTTCGGGGACAAGCCCCTCGTGTTTTCCCCGGGATTCCGTTTTCCGCCGAAGCGCAGCTCGAAGGCGTTGGCCGAGTATGCCTTTCCCAGCCGTGATCCGTTCACGACCGTCCGTGTTTCGTGGTCAATGAAGGTCACACCCACGATGCGGCCGTTTTCGTTGCGTCGTATGTAGAGATCCACCCGGGCTCCCCGCAGGCGTTCGCGCAGTTCTTCCTCCGTGGGTTCTCCCCGAAGCGCTTTATCGACCCGGCCACGGATTTGCCTCCTCGTGTCGTCCTTCCCGAACCGTTCGGCGTTGCGCTCCATGTGCCGTTCCAGCCCGTCATACCCGACCTCTTTACCGAACAGTGAGGATTTGAGCGGCGCGGCCACTGCCTTGTCCCCGTTCTCGTCCAGCAGCGTGTAGAGCAATCCCCGGTAGGGGGTTCCGTTCCGCTCTCCCCGGACTTCCTCTATACCTATATTATATAAGGACAACAATGCCCGGAACTCGCCGAGGGTCTGGAAGCGGTATGTCGCCACGGCCGGTTTTATTACCGCTGCCACCTGGCGTTTCAGGTCGCCCCGCGTGTAATCGGCGGGGACGATCCCTTGCCCTTTCTCCCGCTTTCTCCCTTTGGCGGGATGCAGTCCGTACTCCCGTTCCAGTTCCTCGGTAACGGCCACGCTGCGTTCGTTGCGCCTGCTGTCGTTTATCTTGCGCCCGTCCTGGGCCACCTGCACCGACACGATATGGATATGCTCCCGTCCGATGTCGGTATGCTTGAATACGATATAAGGTTGTCCTCCCCAGCCCATGCGCTCCATGTAGGCCCCGGCTATCTCCGCGAGTTGCCCGTCGTCGAGGCGGTCTTCGGGAGCCGGGTTGAGCGACACGTGCACGACGGGTTTTTCCGTCCGGTAGTGCGAGGGCATCCAGCGCAGGAGGTCTTCTGCCGTCGCGGCCACGTTGAAGCGCCCATCCACCGGCTCCCTCACGATGTGGGTCAGCAGTACCTTCCCGTCGCCCCGATCGACTTTCTCCTGGTTGTACGCCAGCGCGCCGTACACGTCTTTTCCGGTGGTGATATTGGCTACCATCGTTGTTTGAACTCTTCGGAGAGCGACACGACCTGCTGCCCGACGGCCGCCAGTTCACGTGTCGCTCTCTCCAGTTTATAGAGCAGCGCGAGTGTTTTCTTCTCGGAAAAATGCGCGTGCAGCTCCTTCACCACCTGGTTGTAATTCGTTCCCACGGCACGGAATTGGGCGTGGAAAGCGGTCAGCTTCGCCACGTATTCGAGCGTTCCCCGGTCGGTCTTTACCACCCGGAACGCCTCGTTGAACACTCTCGCTTTGATAAAAGCGGCTTTGGACAATAGCCCGGACTGCTCGTAAAGGTCGAGGAAACGGGCATGTTCCACGGCTGAAAAGTTTACCGAAAAGCGGTAAACGGCCGGGTCGTTTTTCGCGGGTCGTCCCCCTTTGCCCCCTCGGGGCTTTCTGTTCTTTTCCATCGCATCGAAATTTTAAGGAGAGGCCAGGGCCCCACCGGTTCCTGAAAATTCCGATCCCTTCGCGGCTTGCCGCCCTTCTGAAAAGCACCGACTCCGGAGGTGCTTTCTCCCCCTTGCGGGCAAGCTGTTTTCTGCTGCAAAACGAGAATCGTGCAGCAGAAAACACAGCTTGCTATTTGCCCTTTGCAAATACCTTCTGCCCGCTCGCAGACAGAACATTGAAAGAGCCGCCGTAAAACGGGGCAAGGACGGCTTCATTAGCGTCGGGATCGTTCACGAGGCAAAGATACCGACCTATTCAATCACTTGTGCCATAAGCGATTACGCCACTTGCGTCCACTTTGACGCCACACGCGGCCATAGCGGAAAAAGAGCATACAACCCGTGTTTTTAAGGGTTTATTTTGCACGTGAGAACGGATACGGGCAATGACACATCCCCCTGTCCGCACACGTGCGGACGGATGCAGAAAACACCGTGTGCAGAAGAAAAAGCGGGGCTTTGTCCGGATAAGCAAATGCGGTTGCGCATGAGTATAAAATCGGACACGCGCCCATGCACCGGCATACCGGCGTAACAGCCTGCCAGCGCACCAGCATATATGCGTGCCGGCATACCTGCATAAAATCTCATGCCGTCACTTGCCCGGATACGTGAAGAGATGAACGATTACCCGATTGTATAACTAAAAACGCATGGAACAATGAAAGAGAAAACGAAATTCGTGGCCTTCTCCACCCAGAAAGGCGGAGCGGGCAAAACCACCCTCACGGTGCTGGCAGCCTCTTACCTGCACTATGTAAAGGGTTTCAATGTCGCGGTCATTGACTGCGATTATCCCCAACACTCCATCGTGGAGATGCGGGAACGTGACCTGAAGCTTGCCCTCGAAGACGAACATTACAAGAGGTTAGCTTACGAACAATTCACCCGGCTTCAAAAGAAAGCCTATCCTGTCGTGGAAAGCAACACGAAAGAGGCGTTGGCCGATGCCGACTACCTCCTGCCGCAAGGTGATTTCGATTATGTGTTCTTCGACCTTCCCGGTACGATCAATAACGAGGATCTGATTCATTCCCTGGCCGGAATGGATTATCTCGTCGCCCCGATCAGTGCCGACCGGGTTGTCATGGAAAGCACCCTGAATTACGCGGTTGTGGTAAAGGAGCATATCATGGGCCGCGAGAAGTCCCGGATGAAAGGGCTGTATATGCTATGGAACATGGTGGACGGACGTGAAAAGACAGAGTTATATCAGGTTTACGAGGCGGTAATGAAAGAGTTGGCTCTTCCTGTCCTGAAGACCTTCTTGCCTGACACCAAGCGTTTTCGTCGTGAGCAGAACGCCAGCCGTCGCTCTGTCTTCCGCTCCACGCTCTTCCCGGCAGACCGTTCTTTGATCCGGGGCAGCAACCTGGATAAACTCGTGGATGAATTGATCGAACTGTTAAAGTAGGATCTTATGAGCGGAAAAGAACATGACGACGGTTTGGACGCTTCCTTCATCATCAGCCAGGCCAAAAGCCGAAACCGGCCATTGCATCCTTACACGCCGGAAAAAGAGGAGGAGGCATCGGCTCTATCGGAACCGTCCGGCGAGGCCGCCTCCTCGCCGGCTACGAAAGAGGAGGGACGCCGCCGAAGAGGGAAAGGCCAGGATTACGAGCGTCTTTTTATCCGGAACGCCTCCTCCAATACCCGAAGCGGCAAAACGGTGTATATCCGCAAGGAGTTTCACGAGCGTATAACCCGGATAGTGCAGGTTATCGGTAAGAACGAACTCTCGCTGTATAGCTACCTGGACAATGTGCTGGAGCAGCATTTCGCGACCTATCAGGAGGAAATTTCGGAACTCTACAAGAAACGGAACTCCGATATTTTTTAGTTATGAACCCAATATTTTTTACAATCCATTAAAAACAATCCATCATGTCAGACAAAGCAATTATTTTATCTGTTATCCTGGCGGCCGTCCTTTGCGTCGCCGTGCCCTTCATCTTCCGCGTGTGCCGCTACCGGCGCAGGATGAAAACCCTTATCGTCCCCGACGGCCCTTCGGGGGAGGTCGCCGTGGGGACTGTCCCCACCCCCGAGGCCGAGTACCTGGCCCGTTACATCTGCCTGCTGCGGCTGCCTTTCGCCGGTAACAAGCACGTGAAGATACGTCCGTCGTACCACGAGCGTATCCGCGAGATCACCCGTGTCATCGGTCGTGGCGACGTGACGATCACGGCCTACGTGGACAAGGTTCTCAAGGCGCACCTGGACGATAACCGGGAAACCATCGAGCGGCTTTTCGAGGAGCGTGAGGCCGTGGCCTCCCTGCAACCCAAAGCGGAGGAGCGATGAACGGGGCGTTGTGGCTGCTGCCCCTCTTTGCCGTGGGGTATGCCTTGTGGGCGTTTTTCCGCCTGCGGCGGATGGAACGTAACGAACCGGCAGACGGGATCGTTTCCGAAGACACGCCCTGCCGGCAGGAGATCATCGGCAGGAGCCGCTTTGTCCTCGACTTGCGCCACTCCCGGCCACAAGCTGCCGTAGAATCTGAAACTGAAAAAGTTACGGAAAAAGCCGATATATTTGTGCCCACGAATGTACCCGAACACCCCCGGCAGATTCCGCCGGAAGACCTGGATGAAGTGTTCGGTGTCGCTCCCGAGGGGGAGCCTAACGAACCTCTGGAAATCGACTTTCCGCTGTACGATGAATCTTTCCCGGATGCGGACGCGGAGGAGCCGGATTATGACGAGGATGAAGACGACACCGAAGAGCTGCCCCTTTTGGGCCGCTCGCTTGCCCAGGGGGTTAGTTTTGAACAGATGGGCGAAGCCTACCGCCACGTGGTACACGATCCACCTTCAACAGACGAGCAAAGGGAGGAAACGGGACGTGTCCTCCTGGGCCTGAAACAGACCGACATGTTCGAGGTCATCGTTTCGGGCCGCCCCGACGGGAACGACAGGGTAAAATCCCTGATCGACACCTACCTCTCGGCTTTTCACCGGCGTATGTCCGAGAGGTCTGCGGAAAGCCCATCTCCGCAGGGTTCGGTTCCCACGGGTTTCGACGTCCGTGAGTTTGTTTAACCCCATAATGACATCACGATGAAAGAAAAAGACTACGGGTAGCGCGTGAGGCTATCCTCGAACCACTGAAAAAAAACGAATCAAGAAGTTTAACCCGGTGCGGGGCCTATCCATCCCCGCGCCACAATTCAAACATTATCGAGTTATGAGAAAGAACAAGATTCTTCTTCCGGCGGCATTTCTCTTTGCCGCCATCTCCTCCGCTTTCGCGCAGGGCAACGGCATCGCCGGCATTACGGAGGCTACCAACATGGTAACCAGCTACTTCGACCCCGGCACGAAACTCGTGTACGCTGTGGGGGCTGTGGTCGGCCTTATCGGGGGCATCAAGGTCTATAACAAGTTTGTGCGACGTGAAGTTGCGTAAGTGATTGTGTAACA
>NZ_QTMW01000008.1:0-96984 GCF_003604005.1 Bacteroides sp. OF03-11BH
ATATCAAGAAATAAAAATACCACTCAAAAATTATTTTGAGTGGTATAAGTGGTCATGTCGTAAAATATATTGGAATATCACGGGTTATCGGAATATTCCGTCCATTTCCTTGGCGAACTTTTGGTTGGGAATACTGGGTAAATCGGAAACGGGTTCCCTGTACTTGGACTTGTAATAGTCTTCATCAATATCCAGGTGTTTCAGGATGGCTTCCTTCCATTTGTCCTTATCCTGCCCCGGCAACTGCTCCCTCATCAGGGAAATCAGATAGCATACCCGTATCTTTTCCCTTGGCTTTATTTTCAGTACGCACTGGCAGGGATGCAGATTCATGCAGGCATAGAAATCCGGTGCGGTAATGTCTTCAAACTGTTCCCCTGCACAAACTTCATGAATTAGGGAAATCAGCTTCATGCTGAAATATTCAGGCAATCCGGCAGTCGTAGCTGTAGTCGATGCGGTTGTAGTTTCAGCTTCCGGCTGGCTGTCTGTACGGCTCTGCCTGTCTGCTTCGTTCGGTTGGCTTTCTTCGTCCGGTACATATTTGGTCAGGATGCCCATGAAGTGTACGCTAAGCAGGTAGATGTCGTCGCAACGGTTTTTCATGTATTGCCGGGCTTCTTTCCAGAGAAGGGTTTGCTGCTCATAAAGATGGTCCAGCTGGGCTTTCTCCCTTTCATATTCAGCCTTGCAACGCTCATATTCTCTTTCCGCCAGCTTTTCTTCTTCGGGTGTATGCTCTCGGTAGCCAATGGAATCATAGCGGTTGTTGGCTTCGTTCATCGGTTTGCGCAGCCTGTTTACCACTTCCATCTCTTCCTTGATGGTTTCCTTGTAGCGGTCTGCGTATTGGTAGCATACACGTATGATCACTTCGTCATGGAGAAGGCGGTAAGATTCATAAAGCCGTATGTATTCTTTGACTTCCTTTTTCAGACTTTTCAGCAGCAGGGTACATGGTTCTGGCGGTGTATGCAGCACCAGTTCAAGGATAGCTTGCTCAAAAGCCTTTATATCGCTCCATTCCGAGTAGAAATCAACGATGAATTTCTGCTTTTCAAAAGAGAAAGTATGGCTTACAATCCAATCTTTGCAGATTCTGTTCAGCTCCCCGTATTGAGGAATGAGGGTTGTTATCGTTTTCTGCATGGCATACTCTTATTATTGGGGATCCTTGTCAAGGAAAGAAGCCAGTTCTTCTTCCACTTCTTCTACGCTGGGCAACGCTGATTTCAATTTCTCGGGAATCGCCTTGCTCAATTGGTAATCGCTGATGCCGATGGGCTGGTCATAGCCGGAAAGGGCATACTGGGCAACCACTTCGTCCTTTCCTCTGCACAACAAAAGACCGATGGTCTTGTTGTCGTGTTCTCCTCTCAACTTATCATCCACCACGTTGATGTAAAAGTTGAGTTGTCCGGCATATTCCGGCTTGAAAGGAGTGGCTTTCAATTCTATGACAATATATGCGTGCAACGGAATGGAATATAGAATCAGGTCGGCAAAGAAATCGCTGTTTCCGACTTGGAAGTGCTTCTGCCGGGCAACGAAGGCAAAACCGTTGCCCATTTCCAACAGGTAGCGGGTAACGTGTTTCACCAGCTGTTCTTCAATATCCCTTTCGTCTGCTTTTTCTTTGGCTCCTGCCAAATCAAAGATGTACGGGTCTTTGAGTAGGTAATTGGCAAGGTCGCTTTGTGGAGCCGGAAGTGTGGTCGTGAAATTGTTTACCTTGTTGTTGCTGATTTGTCGGCTATACAAATCACTGTCAATTTGCATTTTCAATACATTGCTGCTCCATCCCATTTCCACAGACTGCTTCATGTACCAGTAGCTTAGACCTAAAGGTAGCGAACTGTCAAGTATAGTCATTTGGCTTGTCCAGTTTATTTTGGCTATAGGAGAGGTCAAGAAAACTTCTTCTATTTCCCTGATTCCCATCCTGTAAATGGCAGACACGGTTTTTCCCACATCTTCAAATTGCGCAGGAACTTCCTGCGTAATTGCTAATGATTGACAATCAATCGATTGTATTTGCGCAGTAAGTTCCTGCGTAAATTGCTTGTCATTCAGTTTTAATACTTCATTGGTCACACTCTGTATGGTTGGGACAGACAGGCTTGCATCTGTTTCTATGAAACTTTGCAACGCTCTTAAAGGATATGCTTTTGCAAACTGGCACATATAGGTAAGGTTACGTTCCGAATAGCCTTTCTTTTCAGGGTAATGCAGTCGGATAGCCTTTGCCAACTGCTTGATGATTTTGCTTCCCCATCCGTGCAGCTGCTGGTGATAAAGGATGTAATTGCCTATCTTCCAGTAATGGAACAGCATTTGTGCATTGGCTGCAACAATCAGCCTTACTTGTGCCTGTTCTATTTCCGAACCGACCGCTTGTATGAATGCATCAAAATTCGTTTTCTCTATGTTGGATTCCTTGTTGCTCATATTGTGATGATAATTTCTACAAATATAGTCATTGATAACTATCTATGAAACTGTTTGATACTTTTATAGTTGATTAAACTTGTTCATGGCATTTGCCTTAATATCATCCGCTATGTCAATGTAGGGTTTCATAGCTTTGTAGTCGCTGTGTCCCGTCCATTTCATGACCACCTGTGCCGGGATTCCGAGAGCCAGCGCATTGCAGATGAATGTCCTTCTTCCTGCATGGGTACTGAGCAAAGCGTATTTGGGTGTGACTTCATCAATACGTTCATTTCCCTTGTAGTAGGTTTCCCGTACAGGCTCGTTGATTTCTGCCAGTTCGCCCAGCTCTTTCAGGTAATCGTTCATCTTCTGGTTGCTGATGACGGGCAGAGCCATGTAATTCTCGAAATGGATGTCCTTGTATTTGTCCAGTATGGCTTTGCTGTATTTGTTCAGTTCAATCGTCAGGCTGTCGGCAGTCTTGACTGTGGTTATTTCGATGTGGTCGGACTTCACATCGCTTCTTTTCAGATTGCGAACATCCGAATACCGCAAACTCGTAAAGCAGCAGAACAGGAAAACATCACGCACACGTTCCAGGTATTGCTTATCCTTGGGTATCTGGTAGTCTTTCAGCTTGTTCAGTTCATCCCAAGTCAGGAAGATTACTTTTTTCGAGGTGGTTTTCAGTTTCGGTTTGAATGTATCGTATGCAATGTTCTGATGATGTCCTTTCTTGAAGCTCCAGCGCAGGAACCATTTGAGGAATCCCATTTGCTTGCCGATGGTGCTGTTTCTCATATCCTTGGTATCACGCAGGAAGTTGACGTATTCGTTCAATCCAAACTCGTCGAAATAGTTGAACGTTGCATCCTCCTTGAACTCTTTGAGGTGGTTCCTCACTGCTGCAAATTTTTCATAGGTGGATGCCGTCCAGTTATTCTGGTTACCGCACTCTTTTACAAACTCATCGAATACCTCCCAAAAGCTGACAGGGGCTTCTTCCGGCTGTTCTTCGCTGGTGTCTTTCATTCTCATGTTGAAAGCTTCCTTCAACTGTTGGGTCGTTGGCATGACCTCCTGCACCTCAAATTCCTTGAAAATATTCTGGATTTCGGCATAGTATTTCAGCAAGTCCGTATTGATTTCGGCTGCACTCTGCTTTAGCTTGTTGGTACATCCGTTCTTTACCCGCTGCTTGTCTGCATCCCATTTGGCTACGTCAATCCGGTAGCCCGTTGTAAACTCGATGCGTTGGCTGGCAAAGATGACACGCATACGGATGGGTACGTTCTCTACGATTGGCACACCGTTCTTTTTCCGGCTCTCCAATGCAAAAATGATGTTGCGCTTGATATTCATAATTGGGTGCGTTTGAAATTCTACACCCAAATATACACCCAATTATTGAGATAGCAAAAGACATTTAGAAACATTTAGTTTTACTCTATGTTGTAATTTGCACTTGATTATCAGTTGTTTGCGGTTTTATGAGATTCTGTGAAAGTATAAGTTCGAGAGCCTGTCTCTCCGCTAGAAAGCAGCTTTTTGCTGCTTTCTGTTTTTATGGAGAGTTTTTTCTCTAGTTGGTAATTGTAAGGAGAGGTGCTCGAGTGGTTGAAGAGGCACGCCTGGAAAGCGTGTATACCCCTAAAGGGTATCACGAGTTCGAATCTCGTTCTCTCCGCATCATTTTTTTTACATTTTAATATTAATGAACGGCTGTTTTGACTTATCAAGGCAGCCGTTTGTTTTATATTGTTTTCGGGAATTCGGTTATTCCAATTCTTCAATAATCTTCTTTACATCTACCGGTTGTAATCGACCATATACCTTCTCGCCGATCATCACTACCGGAGCCAGTCCGCAGGCGCCTACACAACGCAGACAGTCTAATGAGAACTTTCCGTCCGGGGTAGTGTCACCGACTTCGATACCTAATACACGTTTGAACTCTTCCAGCAGTTTTTCTGAACCACGTACATAACAAGCTGTACCCATGCAAACAGAGATGGGATGTTTTCCTTTGGGAGTCATGGTAAAGAAAGTATAGAAAGTAACGACACCATACACTTTCGATACGGGAATTCCAAGTTTGGAAGCGATAATCCGTTGCGTTTCCTCGGGTAGATACCCTTGCAAATGCTGTGCCTCATGCAAAATATTGATAAGTTCGCCCGGTTTGTTTCCATGCTTGTCGCAGATCGTTTTGATTTGCTCTGCCATGTCACAGGCTAGTTTGATATCTGACATAATACTCTTCATTTAAAAGTTAATCAATCGCTTTGTTGAAATAATGCGTATGCAGGAGAGTTTCCGATTTCTCACCTAGCGGTTTGCCGAGATAATCCTCGTATAATGTCTTGATATACGGATTCTCGTGCGATTTGCGCAAAGGTTTGTTGGCGTCTTCACGGTAAAGTGCGTTGGCGCGTGCATAGAGTATTTCCGAGTTGCCGTGATGCAAAGGCTGCCCGCCGCCACCGATACAGCCTCCGGGGCAAGCCATAATTTCGATTACATGATATTCGTTATGTCCGTTCCGTATATCTTCCAGTAGATGACGAGCGTTGCCTAGTCCGTGTGCGATGCCTACTTTTAATTCAAATCCGTTTAGGTTAATGGTAGCACGACGGACGCCATTTAGTCCGCGTACCTGTTCGAAATTTACATTTTTCAAAGGTTCTCCGGTATAGATTTCATAGACAGAACGGAGGGCGGCTTCCATTACACCACCTGTTGTTCCGAAAATGACACCGGCACCTGTCGATTCACCCATCGGGTTGTCGAATGGGCTGTCCAGTACGAGAGGGAACCCGATATTGGCACGTTTAATTAGTCGTGCCAGTTCACGGGTAGAGATAGAATAATCCACATCGGGGATACCGTTCACTTTGAATTCATCACGTGCACATTCGTACTTTTTAGCCAGACAAGGCATGATAGATACGACAACCAGTTTTTCTCTGGGTATGCCCATTTTCTCCGCCCAATAGGATTTGGCAATGGAACCGAACATCTGTTGTGGGGAGCGGGCGGTGGACGGAATGTCCAGCATGTCCGGGAAATGATGTTCGAAGAAGTTGACCCATGCCGGACAGCAGGAAGTCAGGATAGGTAATCGTACGGATTTATCTCCGTTGAGATAGCGCGTCAGACGGTTTAGTATTTCCGATCCTTCTTCCATGATGGTGAGGTCGGCGGCAAAGTCAGTATCGAATACATAGTCGAATCCCAGTTCACGCAGTGCATAAACCATTTTTCCGGTTACCAGAGTGCCGGGAGGAAATCCGAATTCTTCACCTAGGGCCGCCCGTACGGCAGGTGCGGTCTGCACAATCACTACTTTGTCCGGATTAGCCAGATCGTCGAGCAGACGGTTGGTGTAGTCACGTTCTGTTAATGCGCCTACGGGACAGACAGCCACGCACTGACCGCAGTAAGTACATTCACTTTCCGTCATCATTCGGTCAAAGGCAGGAGCGATGGTTGTATTGAATCCGCGACGGATGGCACCCAATGCTCCGACCGTCTGTACATCATTGCAAACACTTTCACAACGGCGACAGAAAATGCATTTATCCATATTACGGACGATAGAAGCGGTAATTTCCCGTTTGCGGGGGGACAGCTCACCGCCATTGAAAGGCATTTCGCGAATGTTGAAACGCAGTGCTAACGTTTGGAGCTCGCAGTTGCCGCATTTAGGGCAAGTGAGGCAGTCATTGGGGTGATCCGAAAGGATCAGTTCAGCCACCACTTTGCGAGCGTTCATTACGCGCAGGGTACTGGTTTTTACTACCATGCCCTCCGTGCAACGGGTAGCGCAGGCAGGAGCCAGGTTGCGCCGTCCCATCACTTCAACCACACAAATACGGCAGGAAGCCGGATTATTTTTTATACAGGTTCCTTTCAGGTCGATATGACACAGCGTAGGTATATTGATACCGATTTTGATAGCGGCTTCAAGAATAGTGCTTCCCTCGGGCACAGTGATGAAATGACCGTCTATCTGGAGAGTAATTTGTTTTTCTTCCATAGTAAATAAGATTTTAGCAGACAAGAATAGCGTTGAATTTGCAGCGTGCCATACACATGCCGCATTTGATACATTTATCGGGAGCAATGACATGTGGCTTACGCACCAGTCCGCTGATAGCATCCGCCGGACAGTTTTTGGCGCATAGATGACAACCAATGCAACGTTCCGGACTGATGGTATATGTTAATAGTGATTTACATTGCTTGGCGCGACAAGTCTTATCCCGCACGTGCTCCATATATTCATCGTAGAAGTTATCCAATGTGGATAAAACGGGATTCGGAGAGGTTTGTCCCAGTCCGCAGAGGGCCGTATCTTTGATGACTTGTCCCAAAGTGGCAAGTGTGTCCAGGTCTTTTTCTGTGCCTTTTCCTTCTGTAATCTTGTTCAGTAGTTCCAACAGACGTTTGTTTCCAATGCGGCAAGGTGTGCATTTCCCGCAGGACTCTTCCACTGTAAAATCCAGATAAAAGCGGGCTACGGATACCATGCAGTCGTCCTCATCCATGACAATCATCCCTCCTGAACCCATCATGGAACCGGCCGAGAGAAGGTTGTCAAAGTCAATGGGAGTGTCCAGATGTTTTTCTGTCAGACAGCCGCCTGACGGTCCTCCTGTTTGTACAGCTTTGAACTTCTTTCCGCCTTTGATGCCTCCTCCGATTTCGTAGATTACTTCCCGAAGAGTAGTTCCCATCGGCACTTCGATCAGTCCGACATTATTAATCTTTCCGGCAAGAGCAAACACTTTGGTTCCTTTGGAACGTTCTGTGCCAATCGTTGCAAACCAGTCGGCTCCTTTGGTTAGAATAATGGGAATATTGGCAAGCGTTTCCACATTATTCACATTGGTTGGTTTTCCCAGATAACCGGATTCGGCAGGGAAGGGAGGTTTCAGAGTCGGCTCTCCCCGTTTTCCTTCCATCGAATGAATAAGGGCAGTTTCTTCTCCGCAGACAAAAGCTCCGGCTCCGTATCGTATTTCTATGTCGAAACTGAAATCTGTTCCTAAGATATGATCTCCTAGTAATCCGTATTCGCGTGCCTGATTGATAGCTGTTTTCAGTCGGTTGATAGCTAACGGATATTCGGCACGGATATATACTAATCCTTTGGTGGAACCAATGGAATAACCGCAGACACACATCGCTTCTACAATCGAATGTGGGTCGCCCTCCATTATGGAACGGTCCATGAATGCACCGGGATCTCCTTCGTCGGCGTTACAAACCACGTATTTGACATCTGACTGTTGCTTGTTGGCAAATTCCCATTTCAGTCCCGTCGGGAAACCGCTACCACCACGTCCGCGAAGTCCCGAACGTTTGATAATATCAATAACGTCCGTCGGCTGTTTGTTAAGCAGGCAATCGGCCAATGCAAAGTATCCTTCACGGGCGATATACTCTTCAATATTTTCGGGATCGATAAAACCACAGTTACGCAATGCGATGCGGAGTTGTTTCCGGTAGAAATCCATGTGCTTGGAGTCGCTGACGGTATGTTCCGTTTTAGGATCTACATACAGCAACCGTTCGATTCTTCGTCCTCCGATGATATGCTCGTTGATGATTTCTTCCGCATCTTCGGGAGTGACTTGGGTGTAAAAGGTATTATCGGGGATAATTTTCACGATAGGACCTTTTTCACAGAAGCCGAAACAGCCTACGGTGATGACTTCTACTTTGTCGGTGATTTCGTTCTTTTGGATGGCTTTTAGAAGATTGTCTGTAATACCCTGGCTGGAAGATGCCTTACAGCCTGTACCACCGCAGATCAAAATCTGAAGATGTTGCGCACCGGATGCCAGTCCGTAACACTTTTCAGTCACCTTTTCATTACTTTCTTCGCGCAATGAAAGATTGTGCTCTGCTCTCTTCCTGATTGTTGCCAAATCATGGATAGATAAAATTTTCATAAGTATCAGAATTGTTAGTCGGTTTTTTGCAAATATAATTCTTTGTTTGAAATAACAGCGTAGTCTCGTACAAATAAAATTGTTCTTTGACGGAGGATTTAGGTAAATAAATCTCTATCTTCGTATTTAATAGGTATCAAACCTAAAAAATATAACTGAAGTATGAGACGAATTTTACTTGGACTATGTTTTCTATCCTTTCTGAACATTGCATCCGGACAAGAGATTCCTTTGCCGGAAAAGATGCCGCAGACACATCCGCGGGTACTGACTACTCCGGCGGGAAAGCAGGAAACATGGAAGCTGATTAAAAAAGAAGAATGGGCGAAAGATGTTTTCAATAAATTGAAGGAACGGACGGAAGTATATACGAACCTGACGGATGCTCAACCGGCGTGGTTGCTGTCTCGTTTGGCAATGTACTGGAAGTCTCATGCCACGGAAGTATATGTGAAAGGTGAAACGTTCGACCATGCAGGTGGTGAAAGAGCTCCTTATCCCACTGTGCGCTACACGGGAATCCGTGGCACAGCTGCTACCCACGGTCGTCCCAAATTGGCGGATGTCGTTCCTTATGATGATGAGGACGGGAATGTCACTTTCTGCAATAATGCACTTCCCGACCGTCCTATGGAGAGTGTACACCCATCCAAAACAGGCCGGAATATTGAAAGCCTGAACTGCGAAATCCTGGGAATTGCCCGTGATGCCGCTTTCCTTTATTGGATGACGGATGAAGAGAAATTCGCTAAACTTGCCGCAGGGGTCTTTGATACATATATGACAGGTATTTATTATAGAAACGTGCCCATCGACCTGAATCACGGCCATCAGCAAACATTGGTAGGATTGACTTCTTTCGAAGTCATCCATGAAGACGCACTCCATATCGTTGTACCTTTATACGATTTTCTATATAATTATCTAAAGGCCAATTACCCGGATAAAATGGAAATCTACGCCGGAGCTTTTAAGAAATGGGCGGATAATATCATTGCGAACGGTGTACCTCATAACAACTGGAATTTGCTACAGGCACGGTTTATTATGAATGTCGGATTGGTATTGGAAGACAATAAGGAATATGCCGACGGAAAAGGACGTGAATATTATATCGACTATGTGATGAACCGTTCCAGCATCCGCCAGTGGAGTCTGACGCGATTGGCAGATTATGGTTTCGATATAAATACGGGAATTTGGGCAGAATGTCCGGGATATAGCAGTGTGGTAATCAATGATTATGCCAATTTCGTGAATCAGTTTGATACGAATCTGCAATATGATTTGGTGAAAGCAATGCCTGTATTGTCGAAAGCGGTAGCAACCACTCCCCAATATCTGTTTCCCAACCGTATGATTTGTGGCTTTGGAGATACGCATCCGGGATATTTGAGTACGAATTTCTTTATCCGTATGATACAGAATGCACAGGCGAACGGGAAGAAAGAACAGGAAAACTATTTCACGGCTTTATTGAAATGCCTGAACCCGGATTTGGGAAATGATAAAACAGAAAAGAAGAATGTGCGTGTATCTGTCAATTCTTTCTTTGAAGATAAACCGCTGACGCTAAATACCAAAGTGCAGCCGGGAAAGATAGAAGATTATGTTTCTCCTTTGTTTTATGCTCCCAATGTGTCATGGCTGGTACAGCGCAACGGTATGCATCCGCGCAACAGTTTGATGATTTCGTTGAATGGCAGTGAAGGGAACCACATGCACGCTAACGGCATTTCGATGGAACTTTATGGAAAAGGATACGTACTGGGGCCGGATGCAGGTATCGGGCTTTTCCTGTACAGCGGACTGGATTATGCGGAATATTATTCTCAATTCCCCAGTCATAATACAGTTTGTGTGGATGGAATATCGAGCTATCCGGTGATGAAAAGTAACCATTCTTTTGATTTGCTTTCCTGTTTCCCGGCATCAGCGGAACCGGGCAAAGCATTTACGTCCGTTACTTACAGTAACCTTTATTTTCGTGAACCGGAAAGCAGGGCGGATCAGACCCGTATGATGAGTATTGTCACTACCGGGGCGGAGACGGGGTATTATGTCGATGTATTCCGCAGCCGGAAAGAGAAAGGAGGCGATAAGATGCACGATTATTTTTATCACAACCTTGGGCAGACTTTGACATTGACGGCAGCAGATGGCAGCGACCTGAATCTCCAGCCTACGGAAGAACTCGCCTTTGCAGGCGCACATCTTTACGCTTATTCCTATTTATATGATAAGAAAGTGGCTGCAACCGCTAAGGATGTCAAGGCAACTTTCACCATAGATATGAAAGATAAGGACGGCGATGATATATACATGAATCTTTGGATGAAAGGCGAACCGGATCGTGAAGTCTTTACGGCTTTGGCGCCAATGACCGAAGGGCTAAGCCGTACACCGAATATGCCCTATAATATAAAGGAGCAGCCGACGCTGACATTTGTTGCCCGTCAGCATGGAGAAGCATGGAATCGTCCTTTTGTTTCGATATATGAACCGAGTACAAAAAAGGAACCGTCTGCTATTCAGTCCGTCTCTTATTTTGATGTAGAAGGAGCAGGTTTAGAAGATTTTGCCGGAATCTGTGTGAAAAGCAAAAATGGACGTATAGATCATATCTTCTCTCTATCTGATGCTGCACAAACCGCTACTTATCAAGGAATGAAAGTGAAAGCGGATTATGCTGTTATCAGCAATGAATATGCAGGAAACCGGACGTTGTTTTTAGGGAATGGAACCCAATTGGTTGCACCCGGGGTAATGATTCAGACCGACAATGCCGCTAATGTATTGCTCGAAAAGAAAGAAGGGAAATGGTATATTATTTCTTCTGCTCCCTGTACGGTTGTTATCGGCGATAAGAAGATAAAATCCGATGCTTCGTCGGAGCCTATGTTGTTGCGTATCTGATGTTTCATTGGTAATAAAGAAAAATTGTATATCTTATCCGTAGTATGGTATATTATGGCCTAAGATGGAAATTGTTGCAATAAAAAACAAAAAAAGCGTGTTTAAACGTTTTTAATACTATATTTTTTCTAATTTTGTGGCTTTCTGTCCAAGTAGTATATAAAATGGACAGTAAGCCCTTTTTTGTGGGTAAATATTTAGTGGGAAATATTTAGTGGGAAATAAATGATGGTATATGTGATGAGAAATGGTCGCAGGGTAATAGCTGCGTTATCATTTCTGTTATTATGTTGTGGTGTACATGTGCACGCACAACGGGTGGCTGTAAAGACAAATGCATTGGGTTGGCTGACCGCCAGTCCGAATGTAGAAGCAGAATTTGTATTGGGTAGTCATGTCTCCTTGAACATGGGGATTGCTGCGAACCCAATCAGTACAGACAACTTTAAAACGACTTTCACGCATTTTCAGCCTGAAGTTCGTTACTGGCTAAATCGTCCGATGGTGAGTCATTTTCTTGGAATCACCGCTTTCGTGAATAATTTTGATATGATGGTAAAAGATGTGCATCACAAAGGCGATGCATACGCCGCCGGTTTGACCTATGGATACGCATGGGTGCTGGGCGATCATTGGAACATCGAAGCAACTGCCGGAGTGGGTGTGTTGCGCTACCGTCAGTTTAAGTATGATAAGGGTACTCCGAAACCGGGTGCGGTCAACGATAGTAAGACCACCATTGCACCTGTCAAACTGGGGGTATCCTTTGTTTATATTATTCGATAACGAACATTAGCTAGTCAGAAAAGAGAATGAAAATCAATTTGAAACGTGATAGATTAACAGGTATACTTCTCGTGGCGATGATGTTCGTCGGTATGAATGTATCCGCCCAACGGATCCGCGTGCAGGGGCATATCACAAACCCGCAGGGAAAAAGTGTTCCGAATGTAAATGTGTTGAATCCGGTCAATGACGAACGTATAGAAATGTCCGACGAGGATGGCCGTTACAGTGTCTTGGTTGAGAAAAACGGCTCGTTGAAGTTTACATGTGTCGGTTATGAAGACAAAACAGTGAAGGTGGCAGGAAAGCAGATTCTGAATGTAGTATTGAAAGATGCCGTCATCGAACTGGACGAAGTTACAATTACTTCCAAAGTGAAGGACAAAGTGATTCCGGAACCTACGGACATCGAAATCAAAGGTAATTATTTCCATCTGAAAACTCGTGTCCCGGTGCCTAAGGAGATGTTTAACTCACATCGTCGCTTGGTATTGCAGCCTTCCATTTATGATGTGACACTGAAAAAGCGTCTGTTGATGCGTCCTGTTGTATTCGACGGGGATACTTATAATACAACGCAAAATCGAATGTACGATTATGATATGGATAAAGATCCTTTGCACGATTACATCCGTGTGAAAACTACTTCTTCACGCAAGGGGGATATTATTGCTTACCATGATTCTATCTATATAGAATATCTGCAACATGACTACCGTGCAGATGTGCATCTGGCGATGGAAAATTACCGGAATATCATTTATCGTGACTCTTTCTCCATTGCACGCGGAACGGTCAACCCGCTTCGCTTCTTGGAGTATAAATTCTCCGCTTTCAGCCTGACGGACGAGAAATACCTTCCGAAACCCGTGATGCAGTTGCGGGATACGAAAGGTGAGGTAAACTTAACCTTCCTGGTAGGTAAAGCCGACCTGGATGATAAGAATCCACAAAATCAGGTGGAACTGAACCGGTTGAATCAGGAATTGCGTGGTATTGAGACGAACCCGGATGCCTCTTTGAAGAGTTTTCATATTACGGGGGTGGCTTCGCCGGACGGTTCTTACGCGACGAATCTTCGTCTGGCAAAATTGCGTACGGATAAGGCCCTGGAACGTATACTGGCACAACTGGACCCGGAAACACGTAAACTGTTGGAGGTGAAATCGGATGCATCGGTTGCCTCCTGGAAGGAGGTAGCTGAATTGCTGAAAAAAAACTCCAAGCCGGAACTGGCTAAAGAAGTAGAGGACTTAATCAAACAATATGCAGCTACTCCTTACCGGTTGAATGGGGTCTTGAAATCGAAACCTTTCTACAAGGAACTTGCGGCTACTTATTTGCCTAAATTGAGAAAGGTGCAATATACCTATGGTTATTCAATCTTCCGTTCTTTGACGGACGACGAGATTAGAGAACTTTACAGAAAGAATCCGAAGGAACTGACCCGTTTCGAATATTACCGTATGATTACGACAGCAAAAACTCCCGACGAAAGGGAAAAGTATTGTAGGGAAGCTCTTGAACTTTATGATAACTTTACGTATGCAGCCAATGAACTGGCAGTGGCAACGATACAGAAAGATACTCCGGATTCACGTATTCTCGAACCGTTTGTCAGTAAATCGGCACCGGCGGAGTTATTGTCCAATCAGGCTATTGCCTTGCTGCATGAAGGGAAATATACAAAAGCAGATTCAGTCTTGACCTTGGTTCCCGAAGAAGCGGTTTCTGAAGATTTGCAGGCCATTGTTCAGGCATTGGCCGGTTATTATAATGATGCTTTCGAAAAGGTGGCGGCTACCAGCCCTTTCAATGAGGTGGTGATGCTGCTGGCAATGAAGAAGAATCAGGAAGCATGGGATAAGATTTCTACCATGGATGTAGAGACCGCCCGCGAATATTATATAAAAGCGATTGCCGCCAACCGCCTGGAGAAAATAGGTGATGCGATTATGAGCATTGAGAAGGCCCTTGAACTTGATCCTTCCTTATTGGAAGTAGCGAAGGTGGACGGTGATATTATTGACTTGCTGCCGGAAGAGCAGAAAATTAAATAATGATATATACAACAAGAGTAAACGATGAATATCTTCAGAATCAACAATAAATATGTAGCAGTGGCAATCTTCCTGATGCTTGCTGTTACCTTACAGGCACAGGATTATGGTGCATTGCAATATATGTTACAGAAACGGCCTGCAAATGAAAAGTTCGAGAGCAATAAATTCAATGAACATCTCTTTTTCTCTGCCGGAATAGGGCCATACAGCTTGTTAACAAGTGGAGATAGTCAGGATGGAATGGGAATGACCGCCCATCTCTTTATGGGAAAGTGGATTACTCCGGTTCATGGACTTCGGATAGGGGTGAATTTAGGTTATCTGCCGTCGAGTATCTACGATTCTAAAATAAAAATGGGTGGCGGCAGCCTGGACTATCTGTTGAATATGTCCTCCCTGGCATACGGATACAATGCAAACCGTTGTTTTGAGTTAGTAGGGATTGCAGGTATAGAAGCCGGTTATTCTAAGGTGGGCGACAATAGCGATCGTTCCGAAAAGTATCCGGATTTGAAAGGCGGCGGTCAGCTTTATTACGGCGCTCATCTCGGTTTACAGGGAAATGTACGTCTTTCTTCTACATTGGATTTGTTTGTAGAACCGCGGATCGGATGGTATAATGACGGTTTTGCGTATACGGAAAGTTGGAGAAACTATAAAATGGCTGGTTCGGTTCTGGTAGGTCTGACCTATATGCCTGCTGCTCCGATGGGAACTAAGATTCATTTCGATGATTTCGATAAAAGTTCCTTCCTGAATCATATGTTTATCTCTTTATCCGGTGGTATCAGTACACTGAAAGTTCCGGGAATCAAGAATACGATTAAAGGATTAGGTCCCCAGTTCTCTGCCGGAATCGGTAAATGGTTCAGTCCTTCTTCCGGTCTGCGTTTGTCCGGGACGGTTGGACTTTCAGACACCCCTTCGGGCAGTGCAAGCGGCTACTTTAAACATGTCGATCTGCATGCGGACTATCTGTTGAATATCAATAATGTTCTTTGGGGATATGATGAAGACAGAATATTTAGTCTGATCGGTATTGCCGGAGTTAACCTGGCAGGTACGAAAGGAGTGGATAAAACCGCCAAGTATGCTCCGGGAATAGGAGTCGGTGTGCAAGGAAGTTTCCGTATCAACCGTTCTGTGGATTTATTTATAGAACCTCGCCTCAATGTGTATAATAAGAGATATGCAGGAGGTCGCGGAGTAGGTGGCAATACGGATCAGCTCGGAGAGTTGAATTTTGGTTTGACTTATCATACGATTGACCGTGCGGCACGTCCGAAGAACGGATTCTCAAGCAATCACATCGCAGACAATCTGTTTATGACTTCGGGAATCGGTGTGCAAATGTTCCTGAATAAGACGAATCTTGAAAACCTTGGTTCTTTAGGTCCGCAGGCTTCTGTCTCTATCGGTAAGTGGTTGAGCCCTTATTCCGGTTTGCGCCTGGTGGGTACGGGTGGATTCTTTACGAACTATGTAGTTCCGGGAAGTGTTAAAGCGGGCAAACTTAGACATGCCAGCGTCAGTGGTGGTCTTGATTACTTGTGGAACATAACGTCTACCATGAGTGGATATAATTCCGATCGTATCTTTGATTTAATAGGTTCGGTAGGTGTCAACCTTGCTTATACTTCCAAATCAGACCATAAGTTCCAACCGGGTATTAATGCAGGCATACAGGGATTATGGCATGTGAATGATTTTCTCGGTTTGTACATTGAACCGCAGATTCGCTTGTATGGAGATAAATTCATTGAAGGTAATCTGGGCTTTATGCAGAAAGACGTAATGGTAGGAGTCAATGCAGGTTTCCACTATCGCTTTGTTCCTTATTCAAAAGCAGCCAATCGCAGCGTGTTTGGTCAGGATGACAAGCGTTACTTCATCTCCGGTGCACTTGGATTGGGTAGCTTGCTCGTAGCCAACAAAGATTTGGTGAAGAATGCAGGTGTAGAAGCAAAAGGAAGCATAGGTAAATGGTACACTCCGTTATCTGCATGGCGGGTAAATGGAACAATTATGTACAAGGCCAAAACGTCGTCGAAGATGAATCTTCATTATGCCGGTTTGGGTATGGATTATATGATGAGTCTGGCCACATTGGCAAAAGGATACAGCCCCGACCATGTGATAGATGTTGTTCCTTTTGTGGGAGTTACGGCCGGACTGGTACGCCGTTACGGTAAGTTCCGAGCAGTGCCGGGACTGGATGCCGGTGTGCAGGTAAAGCTGAAAGTGGCTTCTTCTTTGTATCTGTATGCCGAACCTAAAGTCGGTATCCGTACCGATACATACGATGGCTCCGAACAGGGAAGACCTGACCGCGTAGCTTCCATGGTAGGTGGATTATTGTACAGATTCAAGATGCCTACTTTCCAATAAGAAGAAAAATAAGAAATCGAATAAAAAGGGTTGCGCAATACCGGATTAGTGATTGTGCAACCCTTTTTGTATTCCATTTCCAAGAAATTACGGTTACATAAACGTTACATTAATATTACTTCCATTTCTACCTGATAATGAATAAAATGAATCTTTAGAATTCATTTTCTCCCTTGCTATTCTCCTCTACTTTTGCTCCAGAAATTAAAACGAAAACGTATGAAAACGATTACTGAAGCAATATCGAAACAAAGTTCAAACAGAAGATTAGCCGATTTCCTCTTTATTCTATGGGCAGGTGGAGCAGCCCTTCTTTCTTACTCACTGGTTTATACATTGCGCAAACCTTTCACAGCTGCTACTTTTGACGGGATAGAAGCATTCGGCTTTGATTATAAAGTACTGGTTACTATCATTCAGATAGCAGGTTATCTGATAGCCAAGTTTATAGGTATCAAGTTGATTTCCGAATTGAAGAGAGAGAATCGCCTGAAGTTTATACTCGTTTCCATTGCCGTAGCGGAATTGTCATTGGTTGCGTTCGGAGCACTTCCCACTCCTTATAATATGTTTGCCATGTTCTTCAATGGATTGTCATTGGGCTGTATGTGGGGAGTTATTTTCAGTTTTATCGAAGGTCGCCGCACTACGGATATTTTGGCCAGTCTTTTAGGAATCAGTATTGTTATCAGTTCGGGAACGGCAAAATCCATCGGATTGTTCGTTATGAATACATTGAACGTCAGCGAATTTTGGATGCCGGCACTTATCGGTGCTTTTGCACTTCCTTTATTGGCTCTTTTGGGATATAGCTTAACCCGTTTGCCACAACCTACGGCACAAGATATAGAACAAAAAAGTAGTCGTGTAACTCTGAATGGCAAGCAACGGAAAGAACTGTTCATCGACTTTATGCCATTTCTTGTATTATTGTTTGTAGCTAACCTAATGTTGGTAGTGCTTAGAGATATTAAGGAAGATTTCCTGGTGAAGATTATTGATATGAACGGACAGTCCTCATGGATGTTTGCGCAGGTAGATACAGTCGTTACATTAATAATTCTGGCGTTATTCGGAGCGATGGCCTTTGTGAAAAGTAACATAAAAGTTTTGGTTGCCCTGCTGGGATTGGTCGTACTTGGGACAGCCACCATGAGTTTTATATCTTTCAATTATGATTCTCTGCAATTGGATGCAATCACCTGGCTGTTTGTCCAAAGTCTCTGTCTGTATATTGCCTACCTCTGTTTTCAAAGCATTTTTTTCGACCGCTTCATCGCTTGTTTCAAGATAAAAGGAAATGTCGGTTTCTTCATTGTGACCATTGATTTTATCGGATATACGGGAACTGTACTTGTCTTGATGTTCAAAGAATTTGCCCATGCAGACATAAACTGGTTGGAATTTTATAATATATTATCCGGTTACGTAGGACTGATCTGTACGGTTGCTTTCACCTGCTCCATGATTTACCTGATACAGCGCTATAAAAAAGAGAAACAACTGAAGAAAGCGAAAGAAGCCGAAATGAGCAACGGGATAAAATTTACGGGAGAAGGTATGGAGCCAACTACTTTTTCACAAATTTGATAAAAGGTGGACGATGAAAATAATAGGACTATATTTGAAATTCTCCTTCCTTCTATCTCTAATACTAACGACTTCCCGGATAACGGCACAGAATCTGCCCGATGGCATACAATATAAAATCACCGGGCGTCTATTAATGGATGGAGGAGTGTATCTGAAGAATCCGAATAACTTTGGCAACGGCACGGAATTTAATGACCTTCGCATCGGTGTAAAAGCTACCTATCAGAACTGGGGAATGAAACTGGAAATGGGATATGCCGGAAACAAAGTAGCCATCAAAGATGCTTTTGCCACCTATTCCTATAAGAATAGTTCCATTCAGATAGGACAATTCTATGAGCCATTCAGTCTCGATATGATTTGTAGTACATTTGATCTTCGCTTCAACCAATCTCCGGGAGCTGTGCTGGCATTGACAAATAGCCGACGTATGGGAGTAGCCTATTCCTATCGTACCCAATATTACTATCTGTGTGGCGGATTCTTTACCGATAATGATTTGAGCAACCTGAAAAACGCATCGCAAGGATATGCCATTGACGGACGTTTGGTTTACCGTCCACTTTATGAGCAAGCGAAACTGGTACATATAGGATTAGCAGCTATCCATCGTACACCGGACGGCACGCTTCCCGAAGATGAGAACAGGAATACGTTTACTTATAAATCTCCGGGCGTGAGCACGATTGATAATCGTACATTAATACAAGCAGATGTAGATCATGCAGCATCTCAATTTAAAATAGGAACCGAACTGCTAATTTACTATCATAAATTCTTTCTTCAGGGTGAATACATCCGCGCCCATGTAAAACGGGAAAAGGGTTTTGAGAACTATACGGCACAAGGAGCTTATCTGCAATGTTCCTGGCTATTGTTGGGACAGAATTATCTGTATGACGAAGAAGTAGCCTGTCCCGGAAGACCGGAAGGAAAAGCACTCGAACTATGTGCCCGTTTCAATTATCTCTCTCTGAATGATGCCGGAATAAAAGGCGGAACACAGAAAGACCTCTCCTTCGGATTGAATTACTATATCAATAAACACATTGCTGTCAAATTGAATTATAGCTACTTCATCCCCGGCTCGCATATCAAAGAGATCGAAAGCACAAACTTTAGTGTAGTACAGGGACGTTTTCAATTCATATTCTAGTACTTGTCAGTTCCGTTCGAATAAAGCTATAATAAAGAATAGGAAGGTGTATTGTATACTAGTTTTACTAAATGTTTCAAAGACATATCGAGAGCACTGCCGACTCAATATGCAGAACCGTATGTAAAAAGTAAAAAATAAGAAGACAGAAAAAACTGGAATGTTCTAGGTAAATCTCCTTTATTGTTCGTAATAGACAATAAAGGAGATTTTTTGCATTGGTTATTTTTTCTATAGTTTCTGTTACCAGTTTGCCAACCTGGGTGGAATAGAAAGTATAGTTTTAGAAAGAACTTCAATAAACAGAATAATTAAAATATAACATAGTTTAGTGATATGAATATAGTAGGAGTTTTATCAGGTAAAAGAAAATGTTTGTTAGCAATAGCTATTGCATTTTCGACATTCGGGAATGCCCAATTAGTAACCTATCCGGAAGGATTGAACACTGGTATGCCACATAATGATGATTATACAGTCAAAGTACGTGAAGCAGGCGGTGAATGGAAAGATGTATTCGAATATGAAGTCCAAGTAGATATGGATCGGGTACAATCTGCTTCAATGGTACAGTTTGATATGGGGAGTCCTGTAGAAGTGATGGTGAAAAAGAACAATGGCACAATTCAGGATGTGAAAATCCGTCCGTTAGCAATAGGTATACAACATACGGTAAACCACAATGCTATCTTTTTTACACTCACTAGACCTCAATGCCTGTCGATTGAGTTTAACGGTGATCGTTTGCATAATCTTCATTTGTTTGCTAATCCTTTGGAAACAGAAACTTATACTGAAGGCAGTGACAAGGTAATGTATTTCGGACCGGGTGTCCATCGTCCGAAAGATTTGCCGAATACACAGATACAGATTCCTTCCAATACTACTGTTTATTTAGCTCCCGGAGCTATTGTAAAAGCTAAATTATTGATTGACAAAGCTGAAAATGTACGCATTGTCGGGCGTGGTATTCTCGACCATCCGATCCGTGGAATAGAAGTTACTCATTCTAAAAATGTATGGATTGACGGTATTACAGTTATAAATCCAGATCACTATACAGTATTTGGTGGTGAGTCTACAGGGTTGACCATCAATAATTTAAAGTCTTTTAGTTGTAAAGGATGGAGTGATGGCATAGATCTGATGTGTTGCAGTGACGTATTAATAGACAATGTTTTTATGCGGAACAGTGATGATTGTATTGCCATCTATGCCCATCGCTGGAACTATTACGGAGGAAGTCGTAACGTGACTTTACAGAATTCAATCCTTTGGGCGGATATTGCTCATCCGATCAACATTGGAGGACACGGTAACCCGGACGATAAGGTTGGAGAGATTCTTGAGAATATAACTGTCCGTAATGTCGATATTCTGGAACATGATGAAGATGATCTTCTTTATCAGGGTTGTATGGCAGTGGATTGCGGTGATAAAAACTTGGTACGCAAGGTGTTATTTGAGGATATCCGTGTAGAGAATATCCAGGAGGGAAGATTGTTTCATATTAATGTTCGTTTTAATTCAAAGTATGATAAGCAACCCGGCCGGGGAATTGAAGATATTATTTTTCGGAATATCATTTATAATGGAGTAGGGGAGAATCCATCTCTATTGAAAGGGTTTGATAAAGAACGTTCCGTCAAGAATATCATCTTCGATAATGTGATTATCAACGGTATGAAGATGAAAAATATAGATGATTTTATCACGAATGAATACATAAAGAATATCACAGTCAAATAGCATAATCTGGTACATGAAGTATGAATGGGAAAATCTCTTTGTATTAGGTGCAAACTTTTTTTCTTCTAAGACCAAACTTTCTTTAGGTTAAACATAAACTATAAATGCAAGTTTCATTTGTATAATTAGAACTTGCAATTATATAAATGAAACTTGCGTTTTTATAATCAAAGCTTGCAATTATAGATTTCTATTAGATAAAAGTAACTTTTGTATTAGAAGGAAAGAACTTTGCAATAGGAAGATAATAACTTATCTATTAATAGATGAGAGCAAAGCTGCATTGGGATCAGAATTAAGGAGTCTGGAAGAGAACCATGAGTATAAATACAAGAGTTTTATTTCTGGGTTTATGCTAATCAAAGTAAATGTTTCATTCACTTTGAACTCCTTTCTATTACTAAATACTATCTTTGCTTATCACTTGTATAAAAAACGAATCGCACTATGATTAACAAAATTATATGGATTATTGGGATTGTATGGATTGGGAATATTCAAAATGGAGTGCAAGCGCAACGACGTAACTTTATCCATCCCGGAATCACCTATACCCAAGGTGATTTAGACCGGATGAAAGCTATGGTCAAGGCGAAACACGAGCCTTATTATTCTACTTTCCTGAAATTAAAGGAATCTCCCTATTCTTCACTCAATACGCAAGTTATCAATCGGGGAAAACAAATCAGAGAAGGACGTTTTAATGCTACTATCGGAGTAGATGGCAGGCGGGCACATGACTTAGCTTTGCTTTGGCATCTGACGGGCAATGAGGCTTATGCTCGTAAAGCGGTCGAATATCTGAATGCTAATTCTTATTATACCAATACAAGTAGTCGTGGAACAGGACCATTAGATAACGGAAAGATTTACCTTTTAATTGATGCCGCCGAATTAATGCGTGATTATTCCGGTTGGAAAGTAGAAGACCAGCAACGTTTTAAAAATATGTTGGTCTATCCTGGATATAGCAATACGGAAGATTTCTCTTCCAAATATGCAAATTACTGGGATGATTCAAAGAACGGAGTTACATTCTATTGGAATATTTTTAATTTCGATGCCGCAAGGTTTGGTAATCAAGGACTTTTCGCTGCTCGTGGAATGATGGCAATGGGGATTTACTTAGATAACGAAGTAATGTATGACCGTGCTTACCGTTATTTATTGGGAATGAAGCATCGACCGGATGATTTACCTTATCCTTCAGGACCGACGGTCACTAGCAAAGAACCGATTAAGAAATCACCAACCATGCTTGATTATAAATTGGAAGGAAGAGAAAACAAGATTTCAGATTATGGATACGATGAACAGCTACAGTATTATATCTATCCAAACGGTCAATGTCAGGAGTCGAGTCGCGACCAGGGACATGTATTGGCAGGTATCCACAATTATGTAGCTATCGCAGAAATGGCATGGAATCAGGGAGATTCTTTGTATAATTGTCTCAATAACCGTTTGCTTCTTGGTTTGGAATGGAACTATCGTTATAACCTCTCTAAAGTCCAGACCTATGAAGAGCAAAAAGAGCCTTGGGAACCGACAAGTTATAGTAAGAATTCAAATGAAGTTACCTTTGAGAACGGAAAATTTCTCCAGATAAAAAGCCGTAGTGGACGTTGGGAATCCGTAGCCGTATCTCCTCACGGACGTGGAGACGTAGCAGGTAGTGGCGGAACTCGTGAAATGGCATTGGCGCATTATGCAGTACGTGCTGGATTGCCGGAGAACAACTATACCTGGTTGAAACGTTACCGTGATTATATGATAGAACATCACGGTTGCGAAAACTGGGGGATAGCACCCAACTGGTTTTATGAATGGACTGGCTGGGGAACATTGACCAAGCGATTGACTCCCTGGATGGCAGGCGATCCCGTTTCTTTCTCTACGGGAAAGCGTGTATCAGGAATTCATTTGCTACCTTGTGAAATATCGGCTGCCGATTACGATTATTATTGTCTTGCGGAAGATCCCGAAGGGCATACCTATCACAATGTAGGAAAGAAACGTGGCAACGAATACAGACCTGACGGAGCAGTAGAGCTACGAAAAGAAGAAGATAATTACGTCGTTACCCAAATAGAAGATGGAGAATGGATGAATTATACTGTAAGTATTCCTACCGATGGAGATTATACCGTTTATCTTGTTTATCAATCAAAAGGAAATTCTTTATTGTCCGTAGCTTCTGATTCGGAAGTAAAGACAGAACCCATGCAATTACCCAGCTCTGTACAATGGACGGAAAGAGAAATAGGAAAACTCACTCTTCCCGCAGGAGCTTGTGTACTTCGTTTACAGATAGAGCAAGCCGGAGATAAACTCGAAATTCAGAAAATAATAGTAAAGCAGGATAAGGGGATTTGATTTTTCGTTCGTACTTAATATAGTACTACAAAAAAAGATGGCCATGAAAATTCGAATATGTTTGTTAATCATACTAATGGGATTATTGTATCCGGGTTATATTAGCTCGCAAGAATCCCCTTATGTATTCCGCCAGATTGGAGTTGTCGAAGGATTACCGGATAACTATGTAAAAAGCGTTTTCCCCATTCCCGACGGACGTATCGGTGTGCGAAGTACTGTGTTATTAAGCCTGTATGATGGTGCGAACTATTCAAATTTCCCTTTCAATATTCATGGCGAATATTCGATAGCATATAACCATATTATTCCCGAACAATATATTGATGCCGACAAACGTTTGTGGATGAAAGAACGCAAGAGCCTACGCGTCTTCGATTTGACTACCGAACAGTACATCTATAACGTAGATTCTTTATTTCAACAATTCGGCTTAAAGGATAAAGTGGCGGACCTGATTATTGATTCAGAGAAATATTGTTGGTTTCTGACGCCGGGTTCCTCTGTCTATATGTACGATGCAGAGACAAAATCAATCGAACAGGTTTGTAGGAATGATGAGTTTATGGAATACTATGGAGGATTACTCGGAGTAGAAAGTCATGGAAAATACAGTTGGATGGTTCATCAGAAAGGGGCTATCCGTTGCTACGATTTAGAAAAGAAACGTTTCGTGCATCAACTTGATTTCCTGAAAGACCAACTGAAACCGGATGACCGTGTGGTTTTGAAGATACTCGATAATGGTGACTTTTGGTTGATGTGGGATCGTGGAGTAGGCTATTATGATGTCTATAATAAAAAATGGAACCAAATTTCAGGTATCCAACTCGGACACTATTCATGGTTTACTTCTATGGATGTGGATAAAGGTGGAAATGCATGGGTAGGAACCGTTATCGATGGATTCTATGTCATTGATATGCACAATTTCTCTGTAACCCGGACACTGGATATTCCTTTATTATCAGGTAATACAGTACGAAACGGTATTCAAAGCATCTATTGCGACCGGGAAAATAATTCCGTTTGGATAGGACTTTATAATCAGGGAATGTGTTATTATCATCCCAGCATGAATAAAATAGTGCTGTACAATAAGAAGATGATAAATGGCGACTGGAAAGGAGAGGAAATCCGCTGTATGCTCGAAACATCTAAAGGAGAAATTCTGATGGGTACTACGCAGGGTGTCTATCGCTATGAACCGGAGACTAAAAGCATGAACAGATTCTATCATGAATTCAGTCAGAAGAATTGCCGTGTACTTTATGAGGACAGCAAGAAGCGTGTTTGGGTCGGAACATACCACGATGGGCTCTACTGCATAGATCATGGAAAGGTACAATCTTACGATTATCCCGATACGGATTATCAGAATGAATTGGATTTCAGTAATATCCGTGTCATGGTCGAAGATTCTTCCGGTCGATTGTGGGTAAGTATATATGGTGGTGTAGGATTATTCAATCCTGAAAACGGGCAAATAAACTTATTGTCCGAACAGTTTCCCGAACTCAAAAAATATAAAGTAGCGAATGCATTGGCCATAGATAATCGATCCCGGTTGGTCGTAGGCAGTGATAATGGACTCTACATTTACGATCCTGCAACGAATAAAATATGGATACCGGAGGAAGACGGGCAGGCTAATTCTATTTTCAATCAGGGAAGTATCAAGTATAATCAGATCCTCAAAGACCATGAGGGAACTTTATGGTTTGCTACACAATATGGCTTGAGCGTTTTGACTTACAATGGGCAAAGCTACACATTAGGGAAAGAAGAAGGTCTGTCTAAAGCTATCCTGAACGTAGTGGAAGATAAGAACCATGATATATGGATTTCGACAGTCACTTCTATTTATAAGATAAAAGTAGACAGAAGAGCAGATAAATACAGTTTTCATGTAATCAGCTGTCTGTCGGAAGATGAAATCCGTCAGGATGATTTATATAGTTTCCCTTCGTTAATGACCAGGGACAATCAGCTTTTCCTGGGGCTGATGAACGGCTTTATTGCTTTCTCACCAGAAAACATGATAGATAATCAGTGCCTCAATCGTCCTCTGTTTACCTCATTCCGCTTGTTTAATGTTCCGGTTGTTTCGGGCGAAATATATAACGGACGTGTCTTATTTGATAAAGCATTAAGTTATTCGGACGAAGTACAATTAAAATATGATGAGAACTATATCACACTTGAGTTTTCTGGTCTGAACTTCCCTAATCCTTCTCAAACCTCTTTCCGTTACCAACTGGAAGGATTTGACAAAGAATGGACGGAAACCCTTTTTGAGAATGGACAAGGACGTGTGGTCTATAATAATCTCCCTTCGGGCGAATACATCTTCCGTGTGTCCGCTGCCGGAAACGACCGGATATGGGGACCGGAGTCTGCATTCAAAATTGTAATTCATCCCCCATTCTGGGATACACTGGCCGCTCGTATTTTCTATGCAATTTTAGTTATTCTCTTAATCTTCGGGCTGATCTACGTAATAAACCGCCGCAACCGGCAGAAGATGATTCGTATGCAAGAAGAGGAAGCGTTGAAGCAGAAAGAAGAACTGGATCAGATGAAATTCCGCTTCTTCACAAATATAAGCCATGAACTCCGCACTCCGCTGACATTGATTATCACGCCATTAGACATGGTGATACGTCGATTGACAGACGATGCGATGAAAAAGCAACTGAATACCATCTATAAGAATGCTCAAAACCTATTGTCATTGGTGAATCAGCTACTCGATTTCCGCAAACTGGAAATGAAAGGAGAGAGGTTGCATCTGATGAACGGCGATATGGAGGAATTTATTGTTTCTGCCTATAACAACTTCATGCCAATGGCAGTAGAGAAGCACCTTAACTTTGTGAACCAATCTGAACATAGAGCGCTTTATATGTTCTTCGACCGGGATAAGGTACATAAGATTATGAATAATCTCTTGTCCAACGCCTTCAAATATACACCGCAGGGAGGCACAGTGAACTTACAGCTCGCGACAGAAGAGATAGAAGAAAGAAACTACGTGAGAATATCCGTATCTGATACTGGAATCGGAATATCCGAATCAGACCTTCCTTATATCTTTGACCGTTTCTATCAGGTAGGAAATGAAGGGGACGAAAAAATAGGCAGTGGCATCGGACTTCATTTGGTAAGGGAATATGTAAATATACATGGTGGCCGTATTAAAGTGGACAGTCAGATAGATCGTGGATCAGTATTCACCGTTTGGTTGCCGATGGACCTGAAACCGGAACCGAACGAACTGCCGGAAGAAATCATCGGAACGGAAACACCAGACATTAAAGAGAAAGAAACCACTACATCTACAGTCGATGATAACCTGAAGAAACTGTTGTTAGTGGAGGACAATCAGGAATTCCGTACTTTCCTGAAAGAACAGTTAGAAGATTTTTATCAAATCATTGAAGCGGCAGACGGCGAGGAAGGAGAGCGAAAAGCGATAGAGGAAAATCCGAACCTGATTATCAGCGATATTATGATGCCGAAAGTAGACGGTATCGAACTTTGCCGTCGGATCAAGACGAACGTGCAGACTTCCCATATACCTGTGATATTGTTGACGGCCCGCACTGCCGATGATATCAAGATTAACAGCTATGAGGTAGGAGCAGACTCTTATATGTCAAAACCTTTCAACTTTGATATGCTCATGGTACGCATCGAAAAGCTGATAGAGCAACAGGAAAAGAGAAAACAGGAATTCCGTAAAAACATAGAAGTAAATCCGAGCGCTATCACTATTACTTCAGTAGACGAACAACTCATACAGAAGTGTCTGGAATACATAGAGAAGAACATGGATAATCCTGAATATGGTGTAGAAGAGTTGAGTGGTGATTTGGGTATGGTGCGTATGAGTCTTTACCGTAAGTTACAATCCATCACCGGACACACACCGACGGACTTTATTCGCAGCATCCGTTTGAAACGGGCGGCACAGTTATTACAAGGAAGTCAGTTGCCGATTGTTGAAATAGCGAACCGGGTAGGATTCAGTTCACCCAGCTATTTCTCGAAGTGTTTTAGAGAAATGTTCGGGATGCTTCCCAAGCAATATGCCGAGGAATCGGGAAGAAAAGAATGACATTGTGTTTGTGTTTGTAGTTTAATTATTACATTTGCGCTCAATAAGTGAGATAATTTTAAGTTCTTGTTCACATTGGGGCAGAAGAAGTTTTATTTTATAATATATGTTGATATGAAAGTATTAGTTTTAATTTCATTGGTAGGAGGTTTGATGTTATCCTCTTGCGGAGGTAGCAGTTCAAAAAATAATGCAAATGTTAAGGAGGTAAATCCTGCAGATACCATCTATTTGGGAGACTTACGTGAAAAATTTGCAAATGATAGTGTTTTCTTTAAAATAGTGGCACCGGATTTGATGTTGATGGATTATCAGTATCTTTGGGCAGTAACAGAATCGGAAGCAGTAGAGAAAGGACTGACAAAAGAATACTATAAACGTGTGAAGAAAGAAATCACCGATACGAATGAAGCGATCAAAAGAGGTGTGATGAAAGGTGCGAACGTAAAACGTATACCGGATTTCCAGGCATCACAGGAAAATAAATAATGAATCCTTCCGGATGAAAGCTTTCATCCATGCAAATATAAGAACAGGGGAGTCGTCAAATGTAACGACATCCCCTTTTTTATTGGTGTGACAGTTAGATTTATCCCGATGAAATGGGAAGTTTTTGCAAAAATACACGCTTGTTACGATAGTTTTGTTATCTGTTACTTTTGTGATATTTGAATTTGAAACTTGTTCCTACTTTTGTATCATCGTTAAACGGATAAATTTAATGCCATGAATAAACAGCAAGCTACATTTGACGACTTCTTCTCTGAATGCTATCTTAAATATAAGGAGTATATCAAGAACTATATCGCTATCCGCATTTGCCATCCGCATGAAGCGGAAGATTTGGCACAGGATGTCTTTGTCCGCTTATGGGAACACAGGGCATTCGTGAACAAAGATACAGTCTGGTCTTTGCTTTTTACCATCGCTCGCAATATAGTAACCGATAAAATCCGTCGTTATTATAAACAGGAAGATTTCGTCGCCTACATATATAATAGGATGGAAGACACCAGTCGGAATACCACAGAAGATACCATTCATTTTCGTGAACTAAAGAAGATGCATGACCAGGTTATGGAAGCTCTTCCTGTCAAACGCCGTCAGATTTATGAACTTAGTTTCAATCATGAACTCTCTTGTCCTGCCATTGCAGGAAAGCTGTCCTTATCTCCCCGTACAGTAGAATGTCAACTATTACTGGCTCGTAAAACGGTTCGCACCTATTTGAAAAATGAATTCTCCAAAGTCGGTTAAATACCAGATTCGGAAAAACACATATTAACTTTAACAATTTAATAGTATTATGGAAATTAAATCCAAATTCTTATGTTCAAAAGGAGTCGCATTGGCTTTCGCCATGCTGCTGGGTGGTTCGCCCGGTGTATTGCTCTATGCAAATGATTCTGTAGAAGAGAGTTTGATGGTAGTCCAGACGGGCCGCACCATCAAAGGACTTGTGACAGATGCGAATGGTGAACCACTAATTGGTTGTAATGTAGTGGTCGTAGGAAGTAATGCAGGAGTAATTACCGATATTGACGGTCGGTTTACGCTGAATATTCCTGCTGATGCCAAACAGATAAAAGTTAGCTATATCGGATATGTAGATCAGATTATTAACCTTCATGACCGCTCTGATTTTAAAGTGGTATTAAAGGAAGATAATAATGCACTGGACGAGGTTGTTGTAGTGGGTTATGGCACGCAGAAAAAAGCGACGTTGACAGGGGCGGTAGAACAAATTGGTAGCCAGGTATTGGAAAGTCGTGCCATTACCAATGTCGGTGCTGCTCTGCAAGGAGCCACTCCGGGTTTGGTAGTCACTCGTTCTTCCTCACGTCCGGGTAATGAAGGTTTAAATTTTCAGATTCGTGGTCTGACATCTGTCAATGGAGGTAGTCCGTTGATTATTGTAGATGGGGTACCTGTATTGAATTCAGAGTCATTCCAAAATCTAAACTCAGATGATATTGAGAATATTAGTGTTTTGAAAGACGGTTCAGCTTCCATTTATGGGGCGAAAGCAGCTAATGGCGTTATCTTGGTAACTACCAAAAAAGGTAAAGGCAAGACAACGGTTGATTATGGCTTCAATATGCGTTTTACTACCAATGGTATTATGGCTTTCTCTCCCAGTATGCAGGAATATGCTTCCATGTGGCTGGAAGCCAATAAAGAAATGCCGGAACATGACTGGTGGGGCTGGGGAGAAGAAAACCTGAAGAAGATGGCTCAAGGCATTGAAGGTATTTATGAGTCGACTGTAGCCGATTGGGGTACGATGTTCGTTGGTAATGCCAATCGCCTGGATGAATTGTTTGCCCGCCGTTATTCTTACCAGCATAACTTGAGTGTAGCAGGTTCTACGGATAAATCCGATTACCGCATTTCATTAGCTTATGCTGATAACCAGGCTAATCTGGCTACAGCCTATGACGGACAGAAACAGTTGAACTTGCGCTTGAACTACGGAATCAAATTGACTGATTGGTTCAAACTGGAGACTTCAGCCAGTATGATTAAAACAAATACCGAAACACCCACACATGGTATCGACCGTACACTTTACGGAAACGATGCTCCGTTTTTCCCGGCAAAAAATCCCTATGGACAATGGTACGCTAACTTCGGTAATGTAGGTGATCGCAATGCGGCAGCAGCTACAACGGATGGTGGACGTGACGAGAGAGAGAAGTTGACTACTCGTGTCGATTTTAAAGCATTGGTGGATATTTGGAAAGGAATCACTTTCGAGGGTACTGCTTCATTTCAAAATGAGGAATATCGCAGAGAACGCTATTCGCTTCCGGTACAGTGTTACAATTGGTTCGGCGAGCAGACGGCGAAGTTAGTATATGAAACAACACAAACCCTTAGTACTCCGCAAGATGTGCTGAATTTTAAAGATTCCCATCAGCCGGGATATTTGGTACAGGCAAATAATGCCCGGTATCAGTACTATTCAGGGTTATTGAAATATAAGCGTACATTTGCCGAAGTACATAATATAGATGCTATGTTCGGCATCAATGCCGAGAAATGGGTGACTAAGAAAGTTGTTACCGCCCGTGAGAAGTTTGAGGATGCCGGAATTTACGATTTGAATTTGGCTACGGGTACACAGGGTAACGGTGGAGGAAAGACTCATAATGGTACCTATTCATATATTGCCCGTTTGAATTATAACTATGCGGAAAAATATATGGTTGAATTGATGGGGCGTCGTGACGGAAATTCCAAGTTTGCTCCCGGTTATCGTTTCAAAAGCTTTGGTTCTGTCTCTTTGGGATGGGCATTCTCGGAAGAACAATTTGTAGAATTTTTAAAACCTGTTCTTTCTTTTGGTAAGTTGCGTTTAAGTTACGGTAGTTCGGGTAATGATGTCGGGCTGGGTGATTACGATTATGTGTCTACTGTCTCTCTTGGAACAGCCGGTTTTGGAACTATACCTGCCAATCAGGTATCTTCAGGTTTTGGCGGTTTAATTTCTTATGACCGTACTTGGGAGAAAGTTTCACAGAAAAACTTTGGTATCGATCTTAACTTTTTCGATAATCGTTTGAAAGCTACATTCGATTATTTTATAAAAGATAATACCGGTATGTTGGTAAATGTCACATATCCGGGTGTATTAGGAGGTAAAGCTCCTAAAACGAATAGTGGTCATTTGAATGTAAAAGGTTGGGAATTCACTATTGGATGGCGCGATCAGATTAAAGACTTTTCTTACTATGCCAACTTTAATATTGGTGATACAAAGAGTCTGTTGAAAGAGATGGAAGGAGCAGATTCTTATGGGGCTGGTTGGAATGCAGCCGTGAATGGGTATCCGTTGAATTCGTACTTCCTTTATCGCACAGATGGTTACTTTAAAGATCAGGCAGAAGTAGACCGCTATTATGCACTCTATGGAGAGGGTAAAGAAGATTTGACTGGTGTAGGAGCAGGAAGTGCAAGCCGGTTGCGTCCAGGTGATACCAAACGTTTGGATTTGAATGGTGATTATAAGATTTCCGGTGCAGGGAATGAGAATAGCGATTTGCAATATCTCGGTGACTCCAATCCACATTTTGTTTTCGGTTTCACACTGGGAGGATCATGGAAAGGTATTGATGTGAACGCAATGTTCCAAGGTGTCGGCAAGCAGTATGTTATCCGTAATGACTGGATGGCTTATCCTTTTCAAACACGTACTGCCAATCAGAACCCGACATATTTGGGAAAGACATGGACAGAGAGCAATCCGAATGCTGAATTCCCTCGCTTGACTACCAATGCGAATCTCGCACGCTGGAATTATCAGAATAACGACTTTATGATGCAGAATAACCGCTATATCCGTTTGAAAACATTAATAGTCGGCTACACATTGCCGCAGATATGGACGCGCAAGGTGAAACTGGAAAAAGTACGTGTTTACTTCTCTGGTAATGATTTATGGGAAGCTACTAGTATTCGAGACGGTTTCGACCCGGAAATGGGAGCAGCCTCCAACAACAGTGGATACCCGTTTGCACGTACTTGGTCGTTCGGTCTGAACATCACTTTATAGTAGCTATGGAAAATTAAATACAGAATAGAAGATATGAAAAAGATAACGAACTATATATTAATTTGCACCTGCGCATTGGGATTTTCTTCATGTGTGAATACGTTCCTTGACTTGGAACCACTGGATGCCAAGACAGATGTGATTTATTTCAAAACTCCGGAGCATTTCCGTGAATATGCTAACGGGCTTTACGGGCAATTATTGGGATGGCAGTCTTCCTATGGAAGTATATTCGATCACATGGATGCGGCATCCGATCTTTCTACTTGTTTCAGATATTCGTATGGTGTGGGGACCGGTGTGATGGGAGTTCCTAATGACGATAGCCGTTGGGGTAATTGCTATGGTAATATTCGTGCCACTAATCACATGTTTGAAAGAGCAGTTTCTTCCTATACAGGTAATTTAGCGGATATTAAAAAAGAATTAGCCGAAGGTCATTTTTTCCGTGCCTATAACTATTTTTACTTATTGAAGTTTTTTGGTGGAGTGCCTGTCGTTACGAAAGTTCTCGACGTGACTTCACCGGAGTTATATGGAAAACGTAACAGCCGTTATGAGGTTGTCAACTTGATTCTCTCCGATTTGGATGAGGCTATTGCAGGGTTGCCGTTGGAACAGAATATAACCTCTGCCGACAAAGGTAAAATCAGCAAACAGGCTGCACAGGCATTTAAGGCTCGCGTGTTACTTTATGAAGCTACCTGGCGTAAGTACAATGGCACTTCTACTGATTTTGAAGGTTCTGCCGGTCCGGCTTCCGATCAGGTAAATGCTTTTCTGGAAGAATCCGTTCAATTATCCGAAACAGTGATGGGAGATGCTGCTTATTCCCTTTGGAATTATAACAATGTTGCAGCTATGAGAAATATGAGCAATCGTTACCTGTTTAATATTGAAGAAGAAGCCAGTAATCCTGCCGGTGCCGGAAGAGCGACGAACAAGGAATTTATCATCGCTTCTGTATATAGTCAGGAAACGCGTAAAGGACAGGTAGATTTGAATCAGGTGATTTATACGGATATGCGTCCCAGCCGGAAATTGATTGATATGTTTTTATGCACTGACGGGCTTCCGGTCAGCATGTCTGATAAGTTCCAGGGATATAAAAATCCGGGGGACGAATTTCAGAATCGGGATTTCCGTTTGACTTCTTATATAGGTTCATATGCTACGAGCCTGACTGTTGAGAACTGTGGGTATGGTGTTTCCAAGTTTGCTATTACCGATATTCAACGCCAAAGTAAAGATGAATCGGCCAATTATCCGGTACTTCGGTTGGCAGAAGTATACTTGAACTATGCCGAAGCTGTGATGGAACGCTATGGTGAAATATCAGATGACCAGTTGAATAAGTCGATAAATAAAATCCGTGCCCGTGCGGGAATTGCTAACCTAACAAATGCATTGGCAAAGCGAATTCAGGAAGGAGTGCCGGCAAATGCGAGTAAGACAGTCAATCAGGTAATGTTGGATGAGATCCGCCGTGAACGTGCTTTGGAACTCTATATGGAAGGTTTCCGTTGTGACGATCTGAAACGTTGGGGTATTGCGGAGAAGAATCTGAATGAGTCTCGTTGCGGTGCGGTAGTAGGTAATGCCAGCTATCCGACGGCATTTATAGACGAAAACGGGAATGCTACCAGTGCTTTCAATCCGGCTATCTTTACGAAGGGGACGGAAGAAGTGGAAACAGGTAAAGGCAAATTACCTTGTGTAGTGCTCCTCAAATCATCCGACTGCGCATTTACTAAGGGAGATTATTTGTGGGCGATTCCAAGAAATCAAATCAACCTGAATTCAAATCTGGTACAAAATCCAGGATATTAATCATTCAATCGTTTAACGTATAATACCATAGATTATATGAAGTTTTTATTCAAATATACATTTCACTTGGCAATACTTGCTTGTGTTTCCGCACTTTTCTCCGGTTGTGAGCAAGACCCCAAGTATAGAGTTTATGATTATCCTGTGCCAGTAGTGGAGAGCATTTATCCTACGGACGGATATGTCACTACACAGGTAGTTATTACGGGAACCAATTTTGGTGACCGTGCTGAAGCAGTGAAAGTTTTCTTCGGTGAAGCCCAATCCAATAAAGTACTCGATTGCAAAAATAACCGTTTGGTAGTGGAAGTGCCGGAAACTGCAGTAACAGGCAATCTGTCTTTACAGATTTATAATAAAAAGGTGGAGAATATCGGTCATTATACAGTACTGCCTACGCCACGTGTCATTACAGTGACTTCTGATAGTGAAGACGGTGAAGGGGTAGCCGATACGGGAGACAAGGTCACTATAACAGGTGAAAACTTTGGTACGGATCCATCCGATATTTCTGTTAGTTTCAATGGAACGCCGGCCGAATTTGAGCTGGTGGATGAGTCTACTATTGTTGCGACAACTCCTGCTGATTATCAGACAGGTAGTGTGACTGTGACTATTCACGGATATACAATGACAGGTGGTGCAATGTTCAATCCTAACTCGAAGGGTGATGTGACAGTGCTTTATCTTCAAAACTATAAGCAGCCGTTTGCCAAGGCAAATGATGAAAGTTGGAAGAACGGTGAATGGTGGACTCCGGCAGTGTGGAATCAAAATGTAGCATCGTTCAATGCAAAAGGCAATACGACTGTTTCCGGAATGCAATATAAATCAGAAGAAGGCTTAACGTTAGCATTCCAGAATGGATGGGATAAAGAAGCTTATACGAATGGGAAAATGTGGCAGGTTGCTACGCTCCGTCCTGGTAAATACAGACTGGAAGTCACTTATGCATATACATTGGTAGTTACTGATGCGGGGAACTTTATTTCCGTATTGATAGCTAAAGGAGATAGTGAAAGTGATATACCGAATGTCGCTGATCTTGAGCAACTAAATGGAGTTTATGTGGCCTATGATAAAATGGGAACAGCGAATGATTCGGGTACGTTGGTTACACCTTCATTTGAAGTGACGGAGACAACGGATGTTGTCATTGGATTCCTGACTTCTCTGGCTAAAGGTAATTCATACTTTAAGGTGACAGAATTGAAATTGATTCTTGAATGATGTGGAAAAAGAAAAAAGAGTAATTCATCGTGATAATATAATTAAGATTATGAAGAAAATATATAACTATCTGTTTCCCGTTTTTCTCTCGCTTTTCGCATTAGCTGCTTGTGACGAGGATAACGAAGAAATTGTTTCAATGAGTTACACTGATCCTGTGGCGACTGTAACAAAGATAGATCCCGTAGAAGGATATGTTGGGAATGAGTTTACCGTAAGTGGCAGTGATTTTGGTATCATAACAGAAGATGTGAAAGTATTTATCGGTTCCCAGGAGGCAGTAGTAGTCTCCTGCGCCGATGATGCTATCCTTGCGAAAGTGCCGGAATCGGCAACAAACGGAAAGATAACCGTTGAGGTTTTCGGGCAACGTGTGGAGACTGATCTAGTTTATCGTGTACTTGGTAAGCCGGGTGTCAGCGTAGTGAAACCTTCTTATGGTTTTCCGGGTGCCAGTATCGTTTTCGAAGGACAAGAATTTGTTTCTTCTAAAACACTGTATACTTTGACTTTCGGGACTTCCACAGACAAGGCAGAGATTGTGGGTACACCTACTGATACCGAATTTACGGCCAAAATTCCCGAGACAGCTGTCAGTGGAGTTATGACACTTATTATGGCAGAACAAACGATTGATTTGGCTTCTTATCCTTTCACTGTGTTGAAGCATGCAACGCTTGATACTCCTAAGGAAGACGAACCGGTTCCATCAGGTTTTGCTGGCAGTAAATTTGCAATAACAGGAACCAATCTTGTGCAAGAATTGCTGGATAAGTCTGTTGAAGGGTTGGAGCCTTTGAAAGTAACTTTCTTTAAAGCTGGCGGAGAACCTGTAGAAGCTGCAATAGATACAGATAATTTGACGGATAAGAGTATTCCACTCACTGTACCTGCTTCGTTGGAAGCCGGAGATTATACAATTACTGTCATTACTCCGTTTGAAGCTATCGGGACACAGTTGAAATATACGGTATTACCGATGCCGACAGTAACAGGCATTTCAACGAAAGCCGGATACATTAATGCGGAAGTAACGATCATTGGTCAGAACTTTGGTACGAAAGCTGAAAATATTCAGGTCTTTTTCGGAGAAACAGTTTGTGATAAAGTGACACTGAATGATAAAGGTAATATCGTAGTGAATGTTCCCAAAGGAGTTTCATCTGAAGCTCCGGTGAAGATTAAACTGATAATTCAGGGTAAGGAAATAGAGATGGGCGAATCAGGCACATTTGAGGTTTGGGCAACTCCGGAAATCACTTCTGTTGAAACACCGTATATTTATCCTTATGGTACATTAGTAAAAGCCGGACAGGAAATAGCATTTACAGGAAAAGGTTTTGGAACGGATAAGAATTCTGTTACAGTTACTTTTGAGGGAATATCCGTACCCGTTACGGTTAAAGAGATTACTACGACTTCTATTACTGTAACGGTTCCGCAAGGTTTCAATGGTGGAAAAGTAACAATGGTGTTTGAAGGTATTGCACAACCCGTAGAGAGTGATATATTGCGACCTCTGCCGACGGATGGAGATATTTCTCAATATGTACTCATGAACTATAAACAGCCTTTTGAATATGTAAAAGAAGGTGGAGATAAAGGATTCCATAAAAAAGGAGAGTGGGCAAAAGCTGCTTATTGGATAGTTCAGAACTCTAACTTGACTGCTGGTGAAGGAGGTGCTGCTGTTGATTTGGCATTTAAAACGAAATATGGTGATGGAAGTGATGCAGGTTTGGCTTTACAAACAGATTGGGGATTTGACAATCCTAAAAATGATGGTAAGGTATATCAGACTTCTCATCTTCAAAAAGGAAAATATAAGTTGACGGCACACGTTTATGAATATGATGGCAGAGGTTTTACCGGTTATGTTGCGGTTTGTAAAGGTAATGAGATGGCAAATACGAGTGATATACCAAGTAAGAGTTTGGCAAACGCTTCTATTTCGGGTACGGGTGATGTAGTAGTTGATATTTCTGTTGAAGAGCCTACCGATGTTGTCATTGGTTTTGTATGTACGATTACAGTAAAACAAGGACGGGCTAAGATAGATAATTTCAAATTAGAGTTAGTAGAGCAATAAACTATAATTGGGTGCACCGTAATCAATGGTAGATGCGGTGTACCATTAAACCAAAAAAATGATGAAAAAGATATATTATATAGTCGTGGTATTCGCTATCCTGTTTTTGGCAGGATGTGGTGACGGCATTGACCTTCCGGGTGTCAATGTGGAAACTGATTTGAATAAAATTCCTCTTCCTGATAATAACGTAAATTTGGAACAAGTTGAACTTAAACCGTCAACGGAACCCATGCTGCATGAAGGGTTGCATACAGAGGAAGACTTCCAGCGTATCCGGGATAAAAAAGCTGCCGGAGAAGAGCCTTGGGTAAGTGCTTATCAATTATTAGTAGAAAGTCAGTTTTCGCAGAAGACGGCAGATACTTATCCTACGGAATGGATTAAACGTGGAGTTTCCGGTGATGAAAATTATATGAATGCAGCCAGAGGAGCCACTATTGTATATCAGCAAGCGCTTCGTTGGAAAATTGAACAAGATGATGAATATGCGGCAAAAGCGGTGGAGAATCTGAATAAGTGGGTACAGACTTGTGTAGGTGTAACAGGTAATACGAATTTATCGCTTGCTGCAGGACTTTATGGTTATGAATTTGCTATTGCCGGTGAATTATTGAGGGATTATGGAGGATGGGATCGTGCGGACTTCGCAGCGTTCCAGAATTGGTTGCTTAAAGTGTTTTATCCTGCTAATGATGATTTCCTGAAACGTCATCACGATACGAATGCGTTACATTATTGGGCTAACTGGTGTCTTTGTAATATAGCGGCTAAAATGGCTATCGGCATTGTAACCGATCGTCGTGATATTTATAATGAAGGTATCGCCCATTTGCAGACGGGTGATACAAACGGACGTTTACGTCGTGCTATCTATCACGATTATGCACCGGACTATAACTTTGCTCAATGGCAGGAAAGTGGACGTGACCAAGGACACACGTTGATGTGTGTCGGATTGATGGGAATTATTTGTCAGTTGGCATGGAGCCAGGGAGACGATTTCTTTGCTTATGATGATAATCTCTTCCTACGGGCCTGCGAATATGCCGCTTGCTGTAATTATACCAATGAGACTGTACCATATACTACTTATATATGGCAAAAACAGAGTCAATGGGGATATCCGATTCCGGAAGAACAAACAACACTTGGTGGCGGTAAATGGATCAAACGTGCGATATGGGCGTTGCCTTACTATCATTACAAAGGGATAAAAAACATCTCGGATGATAATCTCAAATATACTAAGATTGCTACCGAATATGTAGGAATAGAAGGCGGCGGCGGTTATTATGATGCTAACTCTGGTGGGTATGATGTACTTGGACTCGGTACATTGATGTATGCACAATAAATGAATAATTCAAAATGAATAGATTGATACGAATAGCGCTTACATTTTTACTTGTAATGACTTCAGGAGTTATACAGGCAGAAATTGTCATCTATCCGGTGCCACAAGGCATCTACTATGCCCGCCATAATGACGATTATACAGTAAAAGTACGGCAAGTGGGTGAAAAAGATTGGGTAGACCTTTATGAATATAATGTAAAGGTGGATATGGATACCAAGTCGGATGCAACCATGGTACAGTTTGATTTTTCCGGTAAAGTGGAAGTGCTGGTGCAAAAGAATAACGGGGAACTCCGTTCAGCAGTAGTGCGTCCACTATCTAAAGGCATTCAGCCGGAGATAGACGGAAATTTTCTGCTGTTCACATTGGATAAACCACAAAAGCTCTCTGTAGAGTTCAACGGTGACCGTTTGAATAATCTGCATGTGTTTGCCAATCCGATCATTGAGAATGTGCCTGATAAAAGTGATCCGAATGTGATGTATTTTGAGTCCGGCATACACGAACCCACAGATGTGGCAGGCAAATGCTTCCGTATTCCTTCCAACACGACTGTCTATCTGGAAGGTGGAGCGGTGCTGAAAGGTTGCCTGACTTGCGACAGTGTAGAGAATGTAAAGATTCTCGGACACGGTATGTTGCTTGAACCGCAGCAGGGAATATCGGTGGCATACTCCAAGAATGTACTGATTGATGGAATTACAGTTGTCAACTCCCGTCACTATACAGTTTCCGGTGGACAATCACAGAGAATTACTATCAAGAATCTGAAATCATTCAGTTATCAGGGTTGGAGTGATGGATTGGATTTTATGTCTTGCTCGGATGTAGTGATTGATGATGTTTTTCTTCGTAATTCAGACGACTGTATAGCCATCTATACGCATCGTTGGAATTATTATGGAGATTCTCGTAATATCCGTGTACTTAATTCTACACTATGGGCGGATATTGCTCACCCTATCAATATCGGTACGCATGGAAATACGAAAACAGGAGATGAGGTTTTAGAAGATATATTGTTCAAGAATATCGATATCTTGGAACATGATGAGGACGATCGTGATTATCAAGGCTGCATGACTATTAATGTAGGAGATCACAATCTGGCACAAAACATCACTTTTGAGGATATTCGTGTGGAACATATCCAGGAAGGACAGTTATTTCATCTTCGGGTGATGTATAACCAAAAATATAACACAGGTCCCGGCAGAGGTGTCAGAAACATAACGTTCCGTAATATTTCATGTACCGGGAAATATATCAGTCCTTCTTTGATGGAAGGTTATGATAAGAATAGGAAGGTTGAGAATATTTTGTTTGAGAACATAATGTTGAACGGCAAACGGATCACTTCTTTGGAAGAACTGAATATAGATAAAAAAGATTTTGTAGGGAAGATACAGATAAAGTAGCTAACAAATAAAAGATTGTGTTGATTTTACCCTCACACTCTCACCCGGCTCTCAATCCCTTTATCCATCGTACTTTCGTGGGTGAGGGTAAAGGTGAGGGTAGTGTGAGGGTAAAATTTACCCTCACACTGCCGACGCTTACCAAATGATATGAGTATGCATTGGCATTGAAAGGTTTAGCTATTGAGAGAACAGTCCGTTGTATTTATTGTATCGGAATTATATGATTATAACTAAAAGCCTAGAGACAGAATGGTTGTTTCTTGTCTTTGAGACAGAATCTTCCTGCTTTAGAAACTATAGTTTCCCGCCTTTGGAACTGGAGTTTCGAGCCTTTGGAACTAAAGTTTCAAGACGGGAAACCATCAGTTTCAACGCTTGAAACAAAATGTTTCCCGCCTTGAAACAAATAACGAGGTTATTGCTCTGACGAAGCTCTGACTATATCAGTACTGTAATGATTATAATATTATCTGTCGTCTTTTCTCATCATCTACTACAGCCATCATTCCCTCTACTTGTGCAAGAGCCAGCATACGTCCGTGGAAGGAATATCCCGGATTATAACCTTTATCTTCATCTCCCAGCATCATTCGTCCGTGGTCTACACGCATTGGTAATCCCGGATTCTCATTTTCGAAGATACGGATAAGATCAATCAGATGTCCTCTTCCCGTAAGATGGGAGCTTTCAATGAAGTTTCCACCTTGCATGGCAGCTGTGCTGCGCAGATGTACGAAATGAGTTCTTTTTGCAAATTTCTTAGCCAACTCACGTGTATCGTTATGTTCGCCTGCACTCAAAGAGCCTGCACAGAAAGTCAATCCATTATGAGGATTATCTACGGCATTCAGGAACCATTCAATATCATTTTCATTGGTAACGATACGTGGTAAACCTAATACCTGGAATGGAGGGTCATCCGGATGTACGCACATATTAACTCCATATTCTTCGCATACAGGCATGATTGCAGATAAGAAATAACGCATATTTTCACGCAAAGCATCCCGGTTTATATCTTTGTACAAAGCAAGTAACCGCTTGAAGATGGAAACCGGATTTTTATCTCCTTCTTTGATATTGCCATTAACAAAACCTTGAGTCTTGACAATGATCGTATCAATCAAAGCGTCTTTTTCTGCTTCTGTGATAACCTTATCCAACTCGGCAACTTTATGCAGTTCTTCTTCTGTGTAGTCTTTTTCAGCTCCTTCACGTTCCAGTATTTTGATGTCGAAGTAAGCGAAACGAATACGGTCGTAGTAAAGCGAACTGGTACCGTCCGGCCAAGGGTACTGTAAATCCGTACGTATCCAGTCGATTACCGGCATGAAGTTGTAACAGACTGTTTTCACTCCGCATTTACTTAGGTTGGCAAGACTTACTTTATAATTTTCAATCAACTGTTCACGTTCCGTACCCGCATATTTGATTGCCTCACAAACCGGAAGGCTTTCCACGACCGACCAGCGCAACCCATACGATTCAATATACGATTTTAAATCGTTGATGGCTTCTACTGTCCAAATCTCTCCGTTCGGTACCTCGTGTAATGCAGTGACGATTCCTTCAACACCTATCTGACGGAGCATCGGCAAGGTGATTTTATCTTTCTTGCCGAACCATCTCCATGTTTTTTCCATCATAGCGTTTGAATAAATTAAAAGATTAAATATTAAACGCCGCTGAATGCACTGAAACCACCATCGATAGGCAACATAGCTCCCGTTACGAAACTAGCGGCTTCACTGCACAGGAATTGTACAGCACCGTTCAATTCTTTGATATCGCCGAAACGATTCATCGGAGTTTTGGCTAACACCTTTTTACTTCTGTCGGTCAATGAACCATCCGGGTTGATAAGTACACGACGGTTTTGGTCACCGATAAAGAATCCCGGAGCGATAGCATTTACACGGATACCATCACCGTATTTCAGTGCCATTTCGCTTGCCAGCCATTGGGTGAAGTTGGCTACTGCCGTTTTAGCGGCCGAGTAACCCGGTACACGGGTGATAGCACTATAAGCAGCCATAGAAGATACATTGATGATGCATCCTTTCTTCTGTTTTGCCATTACCTTACCGAATATCATAGACGGATAAACTGTACCGTTCATATTCAGGTTAGTCACTTTTTCCCAGCAAGAGATGTCCATATCATAGAAGTGCTGATCCGGTTCGAGAGTAGCTCCCGGCATATTGCCACCGGCAATGTTCAATAGAATATCGATCTGTCCCCATTTGGCTACGACTTCTTCGGCTACTTTCTCCAGGCTGGCGATGTCAAGTACATTACCGATGATGCCGATTACATCGTTACCGTATTGCTTAAGTTCAGCCACACGGTTGTCCAGTTGCTCCTGACGAATGTCAATAGCTACAACTTTTGCTCCCTGCTGTACAAAGTGTTGGGCAATATTTCCGCCCAGTACACCACCTGCTCCGGTAATAACAGCAACTTTACCGGCAATACTAAATAATTCGTTCATGTTTTCTATCAAATGTTTTTATGAATGGATGCAAAAATAGCGGGTTTTTATACATGCTATGATGCGTATTTTTGCAAGATATTTACCTATCTTTGCAAAAGCAGTTTAGAAAGGAGATTTATGAAGAAGATAATGAATGAGAAGTTGACTATTACGACTTCTAATCCCGTCCGTGCCCGCTTTTATGAATATCCACGTTTCACGTATCCGTGGCATTTTCATAGTGAGTATGAAATTATTTATGTGGAGAAGGGAGAGGGGGATTGTCTGGTGGGTGACAGCATTATCTCCTATTCAAAAGGTGATTTGATTCTTTTCGGTTCCGAACTGCCTCATAGTATGCAAAGTCCACCGGACGGCGGGGAAGAATCTGATAACGAAGAAAAATCCGAACTGAAAGTAAGAGGAGTCAATATTCAGTTTGAAAAAGACTTCATGCATTATTCTATATCTCAATACTCCCAGTTTATTCCTATCAGGAATTTATTGGAGGATGCTTGCAGAGGAATTAAATTCACAATTACCCGTTCGGGGAAAATCATTAAGCTATTAAAACAAATACCTTCTGCCAAAGGAGTAGATCAAATTATCCTGTTGCTTTCACTCCTACAAATGATGGCTACCAGTAATCACAGGAAGTATCTGACTACTTCTCATTATACTCCGTCTCCTTCGATTATGCGTAATGAAAGAATGGAAAAAGTGATTGCCTATTTGAATAAACATTATACCGAGTCTATCGGTCTGGATGAAATTGCTTCTTATACAGCGATGAACCCTACTGCTTTCTGCCGATACTTTAAAGAAAACACAGGAAAAACATTCAAAGAGTATGTACTTGATATGCGTATCGGATATGCTTGTAAACTATTGAATAGTAGTATGATGAATATATCTCAAATCAGTGCTACTTGCGGATTTGAATCACCTGTACATTTTAACCGCATTTTTAAAAGGGTGACAGGAATGACACCTACTTTTTATAGGGAACAGATGGAATAAGCTTTTCAGGCAATAAACATTTGAGTATAATTTCTTTCTCGTTCGTATATAATAGGAAAGATGAATAAACATGAACGTAAATAGAATGAAGAAAAGAATTTTGCTTTTGTTGTTGGTGATACCGGCATTGATAAAAGCGCAAGATGTGATGACAGAAACCCGTCAGGAACTGACGTCTCCTGATGGAGCTTATCGTTTTACCTTTTATCAACGTGCGGTAGGAGAGGATAATGCACAAATGTATTATACCTTGACTTATAAAAATCGTCCGGTGATTGAAGAAAGTAAACTGGGTGTTCTGATTGAAAATCAGTTGTTTGAATCGGCGTTGGGTATACCGAATGATACTTGTCATTTTTGGTGTGAGAATCTGAAGTTGACGGGGACTGAACATCAAAAGACGGACGAGAGATGGAAGCCTGTATATGGCGAGCGTGCGGAGGTTCGTGATTGCTATAATGAGATGACCTTGAAGTTCAAGAAAGGAGAAGGAAAAGGTAATCGGGATGGTGGTTATGATAAGCGTAAAAACTACTTTATGAATATCATAGTCCGCGCCTATAATGAAGGAGTTACTTTCCGCTATCATTTTCCGGAAATGACAAACGGGCTTTTCTTGCATATCGTCGGTGAGCAGACTAGCTTCACAATGCCTGAAGGAACGATGGCGTATTATGAACGTTGGGCACAAGGGCCTTATGAACTCCGTCCGTTGGAAGGATGGGGCAAAGAGGAGAGTGAGCGTCCTTTGACATTGAAACTGCCTGATGGATTATCTGTAGCCTTGTTGGAAGCGGAAATGGTGGATTATGTTCGTGGTAAATTCCGTTTATCGGCAGAGAAACCTTCCACTTTGGAGACAAGCCTGTATAGTAGCGTCGATATTATTTCTCCTTACAGTACTCCGTGGCGTGTAATCATGGTTGGCGAACGTCCGGTCGATTTAATTAATAATAATGATCTTGTCTTGAATCTGAATCCGGCTTGCAAACTGGCTGATACTTCTTGGATCAAACCCGGGAAAGTATTCCGTTCGGGCGACTTGAAACAAGATAGAGTAAAAGCGGCCATTGATTTTGCGGCAGAACGCGGTATTCAGTATGTACACATGGATGCAGGCTGGTACGGACCGGAAATGAAAATGAGTTCGGACGCTACTACAGTTTCTTCTGATAAAGACCTTGATATACCTGCTTTGTGTAAATATGCCGAATCGAAAGGAATCGGACTTATGGTGTATGTCAATCAGCGTGCATTAGTGCAGCAGTTGGATACTCTGTTGCCTTTGTATAAAAAATGGGGATTGAAAGGTATCAAGTTCGGTTTTGTACAGATAGGTAATCAGCGTTGGAGTACTTGGCTGCATGATGCAGTTCGTAAATGTGGAGAATATGGTCTGATGGTAGATATTCATGACGAATATCGTCCGACAGGTTTCAGCCGTACTTATCCTAACCTGATGACGCAGGAAGGTATTCGTGGAAATGAAGAAATGCCGGATGCCACACACAATACGACTCTCCCTTTTACCCGCTATCTGGCAGGTGCAGGAGACTATACGCTTTGCTATTTCAATAACCGGGTGAAGAATACGAAAGCACATCAGTTGGCGATGGCAGCTGTGTATTACAGTCCTTTGCAATTTATGTTTTGGTATGACAGACCGGAATTCTACCAGGGAGAAGAAGAACTGGAATTTTGGAAAGCAATTCCGAGTGTATGGGATGACAGCCGCGCGTTAGATGGGGAGATTGGTGAATATATCGTTCAGGCACGTCGTTCGGGGAATGACTGGTTTGTAGGAGCAATGACGAATACGGAAGCCCGCACAATTACATTGACTACGGATTTTCTGGAATCAGGTAAGAAGTATATGCTTCACCTGTACGAAGATGATGACAAGCTGAATACACGAACGAAAGTACGCAGTACTCATAAGAAGATAAAAGCCGGAGATAAGCTTGTTTTGAAGCTAAAAGCAAGTGGCGGAGCCGCATTGCATTTCACTCCGCTTAAGTAGGCAAGTTTATGTTTCTTTTTAGGCACGGATAACGCAGATTACACTGTTGCTTTATGCAACCATCATTTCTAAAACCGTGAAATCCGTGTAATCCGTGCCTGAAAAATATAGTGAGGTATTATTTGCTATAATTAATCAACCACTTCACCATTTCCGGGTCGTAATGAGAGAAGAGGAGAGTTTTCTCATTCATTGAGTGGAAAGGTTATTCAAGGAATTAAAGAACTAATTCCTTGAACAACCTTTCTAAAGTATTATCTAAATCTGTAGAGAATCCCGGATGAGGACGGGATACTTGAATACAGGAGCTTTTTACCGCAGTCAGCCACCGGAAGCGGTCCGGAATGTCCATATTGGCAATAACTCCTCCTTCTTTATTTCCCTGACAAATCTTGTCGAAGACTTTCAGACCTTCTATCAGACAGTTGATGTCCAATTCGGAAGAGAACAGTTTCAATTTGTTTTCGTCTATTGTATAAAGGGATTTAAGATACTTGCACCGTTTGGAAAACAGTACAATACCTACATTAATAAATTCCTCACGTTCAACCCTGGGGACGAAACGGATGACTGCGTATTCATATAAGTGCCTATCTTGCATTTTGCGCTTCATTTACAAATGTTTCGGAATGGTTTATCCTTTCTTCTAAAAATTGAATATAAATATCTCTCAGGTCTTGCGGAGTTTCCTGCCCGTCCGTCCAGTTCAGCCAGTCATCGGGAACTGCATTGACTATTTCCCGGATTTTATCAGAAGTCAGCAGTTGCTTGAACTCAGCATCCACCTCTTCCAATTTATCGGCAAACGGCAACAGCACATGGTCTTTTATCTGCACGAACGGACTAAGCGCATGCTTTTGCCAAGTAGTCCATGAATGGTGAAAATAGAGGGAAGCCCCATGGTCAATCAACCACAGTTCCTTATGCCACATCAGCATATTTGTATTTTTGATAGTACGGTCTACATTGGTCAATAAGGCATCCAGCCACACAATTTGCGAGGCTGTCTTACTGTCCACTTTATGCACAACGGGGTCGAACGTTAATGCTCCCGACAGAAAATGCAGCCCCAGATTCAACCCGCGGCTCCATTGCAGTAAATCCTGTATTTCTTCGTCCGCTTCCGTCCGTCCGAAAGCCTCGTCCAGGTTCAGAAAAACAATCTCTGGTACTCTGAACCCCAACGTACGGGCAATTTCCCCGCCAATCAGTTCGGCAATCAGCGCTTTCGTCCCGTGTCCTGCCCCTCTGAACTTTACCACATACTTAAATTCATCGTCAGCTTCGGCCAAAGCCGGTAATGAGCCCCCTTCCCGCAGGGCAAGAATATATCTTGTGACATTTGCTGTACGTAAATCCATATAACTCCTTTCTTAATAGAGAATAAAGATACAACGTTTTTGTGAAATAGCCAGTGAAAGACTTCCGATAATAATAGTTTTTTTATATTTTTCGGTTGAGTATATGTAGTCATTACTGCGTATTATATGGGAGAATGATAAATGAATTAAACATGAAACTATTTCGGTTTTTTATATTTGTAATATTGGCTGTTAGTTTATTACCAAGTAGCATAGCTGCCGAATGGCAGTGGTCCGTGCAGATTTCGGGTATTGTTTCCAACGAGACGAATGACCATCCGCAGGCTTTTTTATGGATACCGTCTGATTGTGTCCAAATAAAAGGGGTTATGATAGGTACTCATAATATGACGGAAGAAACTCTGTTTGAGAACGCCTTGTTTCGGGAGAAAATGTCTGAAATAGGTCTGGCACTGATATGGATAACTCCGGGGTGGGATCAGAAATGGGACATAACTGCCGGAAGCCAAAAGGCATTTGAACAAATGTTGGATGACTTTGCTTCTGTTAGCGGATATAACGAATTGAAATATGCTCCGATTGTTCCGTTCGGACATTCGGCAATGGCTACCTATCCGTGGAACTTCGCTGCTTGGAATCCCGACCGCACATTAGCCATTATCTCTTTACATGGAGATGCGCCACGCACTAACCTTACCGGATATGGTCGTGACAATATGGAGTGGGGGAAACGTACGATTGACGGCATCCCTGGATTGATGATTGAAGGCGAATACGAATGGTGGGAAGACCGTGTAAATCCGGCTTTGGCATTCCGTATGATGTATCCTAAAAGTTGCGTCTCTTTCCTTTGCGACACAGGACGCGGGCATTTCGATATAGCCGACCGTACCGCTGGTTATATTGCGTTGTTCTTAAAGAAAGCACTGGAATATCGTATGCCCGCAACGTATGATTTGGATAAGCCTGTGGAATTGAAGAAGCTGAATCCGCAGAATGGCTGGCTTGCCGAAAGGTGGCATCCGAATCAGAAGAAACGTGCAAAAGCTGCTCCTTATAAAGAGTATAAAGGAGACTCGCACGATGCATTCTGGTATTTCGATAAGGAAATGGCTGAAATGACGGAAGAACGCTATCGCCGGGAAAGAGGTAAGAAACCACAATATTTAGGTTTTGTACAAAAGGGGCAATTACTCACATATAATCCCAAATCCCATGTGAAAGTTGCCGCCCGCTTCCTGCCGGAAAAAGACGGATTGACTTTTCATCTGAAAGCTGTATATACGGATAGCTTGCATACTGCAATTTCTGGCGAACATTCGCTCACTTCTCCTGAAATAACCCGTATCTGTGGTCCGGTTCAGAAAGTGAACGACACAACCTTTACTGTCCGTTTCTACCGTATGGGAATGTACAATAAGCGCCGTACGGGAGATATTTGTCTTCTAGCCAGCAATGATGGTGACAAGCACTATAAAAGCACTGTTCAGGAACTTAGTTTCCGGATTCCCTATCGCAATACGGAAGGTAAACGCCAGCATATTCTTTTTCCGGGTCTTGACGATGTGAAGAAAGGCACGGAAACTATCTCTTTACATGCAACTTCCGATTGCGGGCTACCCGTATATTACTACGTGAAAGAAGGGCCGGCAGAAATAGAGGGAAACAAGTTGGTATTTACTCGAATTCCCCCACGCAGTAAGTTCCCGTTGAAAGTGACTGTGGTGGCATGGCAATATGGATTGGCAGGAGAAGTACAGACTGCCGAACCGGTAGAACGGAGTTTTTTCATTTATCCATGAAATATTAAATTCGTATTTTTGCATTGAGTAATAGGCGGAGTCTATTCGTATCCAATAATAAATAAGGATATTAAAAATGATTATGAATAAGAAATCTTTAGTTGCAATCGCATTATTGGCAGTATCGGCTATATCGTCGGCTCAATCTGTGTACCCCGGACAGCACCAGGGGAAAATGAAAAAAGAGACAGTGGCTCCTGTTCGGGTAGAAAGTTTTGATTTGAAAGACGTCCGTTTATTACCGAGTCGCTTTCGTGACAATATGTTGCGGGATTCCGCATGGATGACCTCTATCGACGTAAGTCGCCTGTTGCATAGTTTCCGGACAAATGCCGGAGTCTTTGCCGGTCGTGAAGGCGGTTATATGACAGTGAAAAAACTCGGTGGTTGGGAATCCTTGGACTGTGAACTTCGCGGACATACTACCGGACATCTGCTTTCGGCTTACGCTTTGATGTATGCTGCTACCGGAAGTGAGATTTTCAAGCTGAAAGGGGATAGCCTTGTCAACGGGCTGACCGAAGTTCAGAACGCTTTGAAAGGCGGATATTTAAGTGCTTTTCCCGAAGAACTGATAAACCGAAATATCCGTGGAAAGAGTGTTTGGGCACCTTGGTACACCTTGCATAAGCTTTATTCCGGTCTGATAGACCAATATCTGTATGCAGATAATCAGCAGGCTTTGAAAACAGTGACTAAAATGGGCGACTGGGCTTATAACAAACTGAAGCCACTTAGTGAAGAAACCCGCAAACTCATGATACGCAATGAGTTTGGAGGTGTCAACGAATCATTCTACAATTTGTATGCTATCACAGGAGATGAACGTTACCGTTGGTTGGCCGAATATTTCTACCATAATGATGTAATTGACCCGTTGAAAGAACTTCGGGACGATTTGGGAACCAAACATACGAATACGTTTATCCCGAAAGTCATAGCCGAAGCGCGTAACTATGAACTGACAGAGAATGAGACTAGCAAAAAGCTCTCGGAATTCTTCTGGCATACCATGATTGACCACCATACTTTTGCTCCGGGATGCAGTAGTGATAAGGAGCATTTTTTCGACCCGAAGAAATTTTCTAAACACTTGACCGGCTATACCGGAGAAACCTGCTGTACTTATAATATGTTGAAACTTAGTCGTCATCTTTTCTGTTGGACGGGCGATTCATCTATTGCCGATTATTATGAAAGGGCACTATATAATCATATCCTGGGACAGCAAGATCCGGAAACAGGAATGGTTACTTATTTCTTACCCTTACTTTCGGGCTCACATAAACTGTATAGTACCAAAGAGAACTCTTTCTGGTGTTGTGTCGGCAGCGGATTCGAAAATCATGCTAAATATGGAGAAGCTATCTACTACCACAACAACCAGGGAATCTACGTAAATCTGTTTATTCCTTCCCAAGTCACCTGGAAAGAAAAAGGATTAACCCTTCTCCAGGAAACGGAATTTCCGAAAGAGGAAACGACCCGGTTTATTATTCGTGCCGAGAAACCGGTTCGTACTACTGTTTATCTAAGATATCCTTCATGGAGTAAAAAAGCGGAAGTTCTTGTGAACGGTAAAAAAGTAGCAGTAAAACAAAAGTCGGGTTCTTACATCGCTATCACCCGTGACTGGAAAGATAATGACCGTATCTCGGCTACTTACCCGATGCAGATTGAATTGGAAGCCACTCCCGATAATCCGAATAAAGTGGCTTTATTGTATGGCCCGTTAGTGCTTGCCGGAGAACGGGGTACGGAAGGTATGCAGGCTCCCGCACCTTTCTCTAATCCTGCTCTTTATAATGATTATTATACTTATAATTTCCATGTGCCTGCCGATTTGCGTACCTCATTGAAAGTAGATATGAAACATCCGGAACGTACTTTGCAGCGTACAGGAAAAGAACTGAAATTTACAACAGAACAAGGAGATGTGATTCGTCCGCTTTATGATTTACATCATCAGCGTTATGTGGTATATTGGGATTTGCAGTCGAAATAGAAAAATTTAAGAACGAATTACACGAATTACGCGGTTTTATAATTATAATTGCATCAAATATAATTGCATCAAACAACAGCGTAGTTCGTGTAATTTGTGTTTAATACGAAGTTAATAGATAACGAAAATGAAGGGAAGATTATTAATCATAATTTTTATAAGTATCTGTTTTATTGCAGGTTCCTGCAATGTATCATCCGTACAAGGGAGTCGTTATAACTTCTCTTCATTAGATTCTGTTATTCAAGGCTGGGTGAGTAAAGAGTACTATCCAGGTGCTTCTATCTGTGTAGTAAAGAATGATTCTGTCATTTTTCAGAAGAACTATGGTAGCTATACTCCTGATACAAAAGTATACGTAGCCTCTGCCGGAAAATGGGTGGCGGCTGCTGTTATCGGAGCGGTTGTGGATAGTACCAGTTTGGACTGGGATGACCCTGTGGAAAAGTGGTTGCCGGAATTTAAGGGAGATGCCAAAGGAAAAATCCTTTTGCGACAATTGTTATCTCATACTTCCGGAGTGCGTCCCTATCTTCCTGAACCGCGTGTAGATAATTACAATCATCTGGATTCCGCCATTATTGAGATATTGCCGTTAGATACGGTTTTTACTCCGGGAAGCCGGTTCCAATATGGAGGGCTTGCCATGCAGATTGCCGGAAGAATGGCGGAAGTGGCAATGGGGAAAGAGTTTGAAACTCTTTTTCAGGAATTATTAGCACAGCCATTAGAAATGAAAAATTCTCATTTTACTCCGATAAATACAGATGGCGGACATGCCCCGATGTTAGGTGGTGGTCTGTGTACTACCTTGAACGATTATATTCATTTCCTGTCTATGATTTATCACGAAGGAATATATCATGATAAGCGGATACTGACAACCGAGACTGTAAAGGAAATGCAGGCCGACCAAGTGAAAAATGCTGTTGTTTCTCCCGGAGAATATACGGAAAGAGCATTGGGACAGTCTCATAATGGCATTTACGGATTAGGTGAGTGGCGTGAACTGGTCGATAAAAAGACAGGAGAAGCCTATCAAATCAGTTCACCAGGATGGGCTGGCGCTTACCCGTGGATCAATAAACGGGAGAATGTTTATGGCTTCTTTATTGCTCATGTAGTCGGTGCTTCCAGTAAAGAAGATGGTTTCTCATCTTTTTATGGTAGTCCTGTAATTTCGAGAACTGTTTCAGAGATTGTAAAGGGACATCCGTTGGTTGTGAAACAAGGCTGCGTTGAAGTGGGCAACGGTTCTCTTTACTATGAGGAAGCCGGCACAGGTGCTCCCGTCATCCTTGTTCATGGTCATTCTTTGGATCATCGTATGTGGGATGAACAATTTTCCGTACTGGCAAAAAATATCGTGTGATCCGCTATGATTTGAGAGGATATGGCATTTCGTCTTCACAAACGGAAGACTATCAATTCACACACGCTGAAGATTTAGTTACTTTGATGGATTCTTTGCACATCAAGAAAGCGCATATCGTCGGACTTTCTTTGGGTGGGTTTATTACTGCTGATATGTTGGCGTATTTCCCTGACCGGATGTTATCTGCTTTTTTAGCCAGTGGAAACATTCGGAAATCGAAAGGCCCAAGTGAACCGATGACTCCGGAAGAAGCAAGAGTACGTGATAAGGAGATTGCTGCTTTGAAAGAGAAAGGGGTAGATGTGATGAAGAAAGAGTGGTTTGAAGGATTGATGAAATCCGGTGGAAGTCAGCGTGAACGAATGCGTGAGTCTCTATGGAAAATGATCGATGAGTGGGATGCGTGGCAACCTTTACACAAAGAAGTACGGGTGGTAGCTGGTTTGGATGCCATCGAGGAATTGAAAAAGAATCATCCCGATGTACCTGCTTTAATTGTTGAAGGTCATTCTTCCGGTAACCGATTCTCAAAAGAACCTCCCATTTTACAATATCTTCCCAATGGAAAACTGAAAGTAATTGACGATTGCGGACACATGCTGAATATGGAACGCCCGGAAGAATTTAATGCTGCATTGGAAGAATTTTTGAAAAGCGCTCAATAAAGAATAATATTGTAACTGATTAATATATTATAGAACAAGGCCTGCATTGTTTTTTTCCATGCAACGTTCAGAAGTGAGAAGAAACCGACAACTGTTATTGTGAATGGTAATAACTTCCCTGTTGTTTACAAAAACGCTCATGTGAAAGTGAAATATCAATAAATCTTCAATAGCATTGAGTAAATAATTTCTCCCCTTCGTATTTGTTTATCACATATAACAGATACGAAGGGGAGACTTTTTTTATAAGAAGGAATGTGCTCTTTTGGAGATTTTTATGTATGTTTGTCACATGTTTAATATGAAAGGAAACGGTTGTAAGTGAAGAACACGATTAAATATCTGATTCTTTTAATCATATACTTGGTTTGTGGTGTAAATCTGCAAGCCCAGAATTATACATTTCGTAATGTAGTCATGTCCGATGGACTGTCCGGGTTATTGGTGAATGCCATTTATAAAGACTCGGAAGGTTTTGTATGGCTAGGAACAGATAATTGCCTCGATCGTTTTGATGGTGTGAAAGTTCGACATTATGAATTTCGAGGCGTGGATTCCGGAAGAAAGAAACGGGTGAACTGCATCACGGAAACAGCCGACAATCAGCTTTGGGTAGGAAACGGTATCGGACTTTGGCGTCTGAATCGTGCGAACGGCCAGTTGGAGAGAATTGTTCCCGAAAAGATAGATTTTGCTGTAAATACCTTACTTCCGGATGGAGATATTCTCTATATCGGTACGGAGAAAGGGCTGTTCATCCAAAAGGACGGGCAATTGCTCCAAGTATTGACCGACCGGAATATGCTGGCTGCCTGTAATCGAATTATGGATCTCTGTCTGAATGAAGATAAAAGTGCGTTATGGCTGGCTACAGTGCAAGGTTTATTCTCTTATTCATTGAAAGATGGTAAGATTGATTCCTGGCATTTCCAGGAGAATGTTCCCGAGGCCGATTACTTCCGCTGCCTGACTCGTATTGGAGAAACCCTTTATCTAGGTACAATGAGCCAGGGAGTCGTTCGTTTCGATATAAACAAAAAGAGCTTTTCGCATACAGTATCTTTAGGCTGTGATGTCATTTCCGACATATCCAGTGATGGAAAGGAGACTGTATATATAGCAACAGATGGCAATGGCGTTCATTTCCTTTCGCATAAAGCCCAACAAGTGACACGTCGTTTTTGTCACGATGTAAGTGATAAAGAAGGTATTCGCAGTAATTCCATTTATTCACTATTGGTGGATGACAGAGGTGCTGTTTGGGTGGGGCACTTTCAGGCAGGTTTAGATTACTCACTTTATCAGAATGGTCTTTTCCAAACTTATGCTTATCCTCCTCTGTTTAACTCTGCCAATCTTTCCATTCGTTCTTATGTCAACAGAGGACACGAAAAGGTCATCGGTTCACGTGATGGTTTGTATTATATAAATGAAACTACCGGAGTCGTAAAGAGTTTTGTGAAACCTGTTTTGACTTCAGATTTGATATTGACAATTTGCTTTTATGAAGGCGAATATTATATCGGTACGTATGGCGGAGGTATGATGGTGTTGAATCCGGAGACGTTATCTCTAAAATATTTTGCCCAGGGAGGAGATGGAGATGCAGAGCTGTTTCAGAAAGGACATATCTTTTGTGTGCGACCGGATGAAAAAGAAAATCTCTGGATAGGCACTTCACAGGGATTGTTCTGTTATAATAGACAGGCAAAGCAGATCAAACACTTTACCAGCGCCAATTCCCAATTGCCGGAAGGTAACGTTTATGAAGTTAGTTTTGACTCTACCGGCAAAGGATGGATTGCCACGGAAACCGGTATGTGTATATATGATCCTGCTTCTCAAAGTTTACGATCGAATGTGTTCCCTGAAGGATTTGTGCATAGGGATAAGGTGCGTACCATTTATGAAGATACAGGACACAACCTTTATTTTATTCGTGAAAAGGGAAGTCTGTTTACCTCTACTTTAACGATGGATCGTTTTCGGAACCGTTCCGTCTTTTCTACGCTTCCTGACAATTCGCTGATGTCGATCGTGGAAGATAACCAAGGTTGGTTGTGGGTGGCTTGCAATGATGGATTGTTACGCATAAAGGAAGAAGGAGAAGAGTACGATGCCTTCACTTTCAATGATGGAGTACCGGGACCCACCTTTACGAATGGGGCTGCTTATAAAGATGAAAAAGGAATATTATGGTTCGGCAACACCAAAGGTTTGATTTATGTCGATCCGAAGCGCGTGGATGAAGTGCGTGGTAAAGTCCGTCCGATTGTGTTTACGGATATATTGGCTAATGGCATTTCTTTTACCAACCCGTCTTTAAAATATAATCAGAATAATCTGACTTTCTGCTTTACGGATTTTGCTTATGGTCTGCCTTCTGCTCTATTATACGAATATCAGTTGGAAGGAGTGGATAAAGACTGGAAACTATTGGCTGCGCAGAATGAGGTTTCCTATTATGGATTATCTTCCGGAACTTATACGTTCCGTGTGCGCCTTCCGGGAAATGAACAGTCGGAGGCTGTTTATCAAGTGACGGTGCGTCCTATGATACCTTGGTGGGGATGGGCACTTTCTGTTTTATTAGTTATAGGCATTATTGCTTTTATACGATATTATGTGTGGAATCGTATGCGCCGCCTGCTTACTTCTCCTGCATCGGCAATCTCCGTATCCGTAGAGAATACACAGCAGAAAGACCGAATGATAGAACAGGCGGAAGTGATTTCTGAAGAGTCTTCTATCGCTGCAACCGAAGAAAAGTATAAAACCAACAGGCTGACTGAAGAAGAATGTAAAGAACTCCATAAGAAACTGGTTGCTTATGTGGAGAAAGAAAAGCCATATATTAATCCTGATTTGAAAATGGGCGATCTGGCTTCTGCTTTGGATACTTCTTCGCATTCATTATCGTATCTTTTGAATCAATATCTCAATCAGTCTTATTATGATTTTATAAACGAATACCGCGTCACTCAATTCAAGAAAATGGTGGTAGATAGTCAATATTCCCGCTATACATTAACAGCACTGGCAGAACTTTGCGGCTTCAGTTCTCGCGCTTCTTTTTTCCGTTCATTCAAAAAGAGTACGGGAGTCACTCCGAATGAATATATTCGTAGTATAGGTGGAACAGCCAAAGAAGAGTAACTTTTCGACTTATTATCACTGAAATCTATTTTATACTCATATCCCTTTCACCCTTCACACCGCCCTATTCATCGGGGTTATAGGGTGAAGGACCTCCCTTCACCAAGTGATTTTCCTTTTACTAGTCTTTTTCTCGTAATCTATTAATAGATAAGTTCTTCTTCTCCCTATATAAACTTCTTTTGGTCCTATTGCAAAGTTGTTTTTTATAGGGAGTAATCTATAAACGCAAGCTTTGTTTTTATAAATGAAACTTGCGTTTATAAAAACAAAGCTTGCAATTATATAATTGAAGCTTTCATTTATAGTTTACCCTTAATCAAACATAACTTTGCAATAAGTGCAAAGCAAGTTTATCTTTAATGAAACGGAATTTATCTATTAATGTTCGTACTTCATTAATAGCTTTGATGTGACAATGAAACGATCAAATAATAAAATTGAAGAGGGGAAGAGGATGGGAGCAAACGAGCGTAAGTGGAGCAAAGATACGTTGATTTGAGTGATTTGAGTCTCATTTTATAAAGTGATACTCTCTTTTTTGTAAACGTAATATATTGATAATTAGAATTGTATGTTTAAATAAGTCTACCTAGATTCATTGAGATTGATCTGCTTTATTTTCTGGCTGTTATATCCCAAATCACCTCTATATTTGCATCGTGATCAAAACCGAAAAAGATAGTATTATGGAGACAATAGCTAACACTTCCGACAACATTATCACCCGTTCTTATGAAGAATATTATCAGGTGATTCTTACCTATATTACTTATCGTATCACTCATCGCTACGAAGCGGAGGATTTAACCCAGGATGTATTTGTACGTCTGCTGGACTACAAGCAAATGCTCCGTCCGGACACAGTGAAATATTTCTTGTTCACCATTGCCCGCAATATTGTAATCGACTATATCCGTCGTTATTATAAGAAACAGGAGATAGACAGCTACATCTATGATACTATGTCCGCTTCTACCAATGAAACCGAAGAAAAAATTATCGGTGATGATTTAATGACAATGGAACGGACCCGCTTGGCAGCTATGCCCGAACAACGTCGGTTAATTTATACATTGAACCGCTTCGAAAATAAAACGTCTCCGGAAATCGCAAATGAACTGAATTTAAGTTGCAGGACGGTGGAAAACCATTTGTTTCTGGGACGTCGTGAAATGCGCGAGTTTTTCCGGAATTGTATATAATCTTATTCATTAATAAATAACCCTTTGTGCTTATGGAAAAGGAGTCAGAATTTACAAAGAGGTACTTGTATGCCTCACCTTATTTTAGAGAACAAAAATTTAATACTATTTTTAAACCTCAAATTTAATTTTATGAATGATATCTTAAAATGTTCGCCGAAAAGATTTTTATTTTCAATGGTGGTTGCTTCTGCCTTATTGACAGGAATACCCCAGAAGACTTATGCAGAAGTTGACAGGTCACAATCTGTGATGCAGACTGTGACTGTGAAGGGAACTGTGTTGGATGCAAATAATGAACCAATAATTGGTGCTAGTGTGCTGATGAAAGGAACTACTAATGGTACAATCACGGATATAGATGGAAACTTTACACTTAGCAATGTCAATCCGGGGACTTTGGTTGTTTCTTATATTGGATATAAAACAAGAGAAATTAATGTGAATGGTAGCGCACCTGTGAAAATTACATTGCAGGAAGATTCTGAAGTGTTGGATGAAGTGGTGGTTGTAGGCTATGGTACCCAAAAAAAATCTTCATTAACAGGTGCTGTTACGGTTGTAGGAGCTAAAATGCTTCAGGAAAAAGGAGGACTGTCTAGTCCATTGGAAGCTTTACAGGGGCAGGTGCCAGGTGTCATGATTACTCGTAGTTCCTCTGCTCCGGGAGATGAGAGTTGGGGATTGAGTTTGCGCGGTTCAGTGTCTGTGAATAGTACAGAACCATTAATTATCATTGATGGTGTGGCGTATGAGAGTGTGAACGAACTTCGGCTGTTGAATCCCAATGATATTGAATCAATGAACTTTTTGAAAGACGGTGCGGCTGCAATCTATGGTTCACGCGCTGCCGGTGGTGTTGTTTTAATTACTACAAAGAAAGGTGCTGAAGGTAAAGTAAAGGTAGAGTATAGTGGTAGTGCTACTTTGAAGACTGTTGGTTTGATGGCCTCTGCTATGAATATCGACCAATGGGCAGATGGTGTAATGACAGCATTGACTAATGATAAAAAGACATCTGACGTATGGTATACTTATGCCGAATTAGCGAAGAAATATAAAGGTTCTTATCTTGATATGCGTTACAGTCCTAATCCATTCGGTTCGACCAATTTTACTGATGTCGCTGATTTTGTATTTACGGATGATGTAAATTGGCTGGATACGCTTTTTGGCGATACATGGAGTACAGAACATAGTTTAAGTGTTTCCGGTGGTTCGGAGAAATCATCTTATCGTATTTCCATGAGTTATCTTTATGATGGTTCTACCTTACAATTTGGTAATAACAACAACCAGCGTTATAACTTTCGTATGAACAATACGTATAAGTTTACTAAGAACCTGAAATTAGATTCTTCTATTTCGTATAATCGTCAGGAACAAGTTGCGCCAACGCAGATTGAATCAGCTTTGTCTGCCACTTTACCTATGCCCGGTCTTCCTTTTGAATCATTGAATGGAAAACCATATGCTTGGGGAACATGGGGATCTCCTGCAGCTGTTGTACGTGATGGAGGCGACAATAAACTCTCTGTTTCTGCTATTTCATTAAGCGAAACTTTGAATTATCAGATTTTTGATTGGCTGTCAGCTAATGCCAATGTAGGATATAGTACAAGTACGGCAGCTCGTAATAAAACAACAAACGCTGTTACTTTTTATAATTATATGGGTGATGTAGAAGTACGGACAGACCCAAGCCAGGCAAACTCAACTTATACACAGACAAGTTCACGAATGGATTTTTACTCTGTCTCCGGATATTTGGCGGCTAATAAGACATTTGCTCAAAAACATAAGCTGAATTTGACGTTGGGCGCGCAGTATGAATTTAAAGAATACACTTATTTCGGTGTAATGGTTAAAGATATTCAGAACGGTATGGAAATAGTAAACGGTTCGGGGGATGTGACTCTGACTGGTGATGAGAAGAAGTATCAGAATGCAAACCTCTCTTATTTCGGACGTTTCAACTATGATTATGATGGACGTTATTTGTTGGAATTGAATGGACGTTATGACGGTTCTTCTAAATTCTTACCTGAAAACCGTTGGGATTTCTTTTATGGTGTTTCACTTGGATGGCGTATAAAAGAAGAATCTTTCTTGCAGAAAGTCGATTGGTTAAGTGATTTGAAATTACGTCTTTCCTATGCCGAAGTGGGTAATCAGAGTGGTATTGGAAATTATGATGGGGTACAGCTCTATAATCTGGTTGCGGCTGGAGATGATGGTGCATATATTGGTTCCAATAAGCTTTCTTATATTAAAACAAATGGAACTCTGGCCTCCACTACACGTAGTTGGGAACGTATTAAGAATTATAATATAGGTGTTGACTTTGGCTTTTTAAATGGAACTCTAACCGGTTCTGTTGAAGCGTTTATGAAGCATAATAATAATATGTTAGTGAATGTTACTTTTCCGGGGACGTTAGGTGATTCTGCTCCGAAAGCTAATGCCGGAAAGTTTGAAGGTTGGGGATATGAAGGTCAGCTTAATTATCGTAACCGGATTGGAGACGTAAATTATCATGTAGGTGGTACTTTTACTTTTGCCCGTAATGAATTAGTCGACTATGGTGGTACAACTGTGTTGAAATCAGGATATGTACAAACACAGCAAGGCTATCCACTAAATTCAATTTTCGGTCTGCGTTACGGAGGTAAAATTCAAAACGAGGAACAGCTGGCTGCTTACAAGACTAAGTATTATAATAATAATGGTATTGGTATGCCATCTAACTTGCGTGTAGGTGACAATATGTATTGCGATGAGAATGGAGATGGTGTGTTGGATGAAAAAGATTATATCTATTTGGGTAGTGATACTCCTGAAATATCTTATTCTTTCAACTTTGGCGCAGATTATAAAGGATTTGATATAAATGTCGTTTTTCAAGGAGCTGCCAATCGATTTGTTTATCGTCCGATTGATAACTGGACTGTTCCATTCCGTAGTAATTATACCAATACAAGCACTGCTTCTCTTGGTAACACATGGAGTCAAAATAACCGGGATGCTTACTACGCTCCATATACTAATGAAAGTAATATCAATAATTATAATTATCAGGCATCTTCTTTGACAGCGCAAGATGGCCGTTACCTTCGTTTGAAGAATGTGACAATCGGTTATACGTTTCCTGCCAAGCTTTTGAATAAAACAAAAGCGATTTCAGGTGCCCGTATATATGTGACAGGAGCAGATTTATGGGAGACCACCAAAATTAAAGATGGATGGGATCCGGAAGCATCGGCTCGAGATACCAATAATACTACTCAAGCTGCTAAGGGAGTGAAACGTTATCCGTTTACTCGTAACTTTACCATTGGAGCTAATTTAACCTTTTAAATAATTGATAATATGAAACTAAAGCAATATATAAAAGCTGCATGTCTTTTTTCCTTCATGGCGGTAACAACTTCCTGCATGAATTTAGAACCATTGTCGGATTTGGGTGATAATCTGGTGTGGAACAATGCTACCAATTTCCAGTTATTTGCCAATCAATTTTATAGTTGGCCTCATGACTTCAACCGTGCTGTATCAGACGAGCCTCATAGTGATTTTCGTTCAGATTTAGTGGCGGGTTCATCTATGAATGTGTATAGCCAGGGTACAAATGCTATTCCTGCTACAGATGCTAATTACACTAGACTATATAAACGTATCTATTATACTAACCTGTTGTTGAAGAATGCTGAAAGTTTTGCTGTACCTGCAGATATTGCAGTGCCTGTTGCTGAAGCAAAATTCTTCCGTGCATATAGTCATTTTGAGTTGGTGCAGCTTTATGGAGACGCCATCGTTCTTACACAACCTTTAGACTTGGACTCTGAAATATTGTATGGGAAGCGTAATGATCGCGGTGAAGTGATAGATCAGGTAATTAAAGATTTGAAGGAGGCAGCCGGCAGTTTACCCGAAACGTCTTCCGAAGCCGGACGATTGAATAAATATATCGCTTATGCCATGTTGTCACGGGTAGCATTATATGAAGGTACCTGGCAAAAATTTCATACAAATGGAAAAGATGCTACTTCAAATACTACTCGCAGCACGGAACTGTTGACTATTGCCAGGGATGCAGCTAATGAGGTTATTAAAGGTGGTAAATATAAAATCTTCTATAATGAAAAATTAGCGAATGAGAGTTATCGTTATATGTTTACGTTAGAAGATGGAGCACAATGCAATCCGGCCAACCTTTCAAAGAGTGATAATACAGAATATATCTTTGTGAAACGTCATCGTAATGGAGATAAAACAGCATGGAATCTGACTCACGGTATGGTGGCAAATGCTTGTTATGTGACTCGTAAGTTGGCGAATATGTACCTTTGTTCTGACGGGTTGCCTATAGGGAAATCATCCAAGTTTCAACAATATGCCGGAGTAACTGATGAATTCCAAAATAGAGATAACCGTATGGGAAATAATATGCTGTATCATGGACAACAGTATTGGAATAACGATGGAAAATGGCGTACAACCTGGACAGATGCAGATTTGACAAGTAGCCTGACCGCTAATGTACGTTCTGGTAGTGGCTATCAAAATCGTAAGTGGGGCACAGAACGTCAGTTGGAAGATTATTACGAATCTTATGACTTTCCAGTTATTCGTTATGCAGAAGTGTTGCTGAATTATGCCGAAGCTGTTTATGAACTAAATGGTACTATAACGGATCCGGAATTAGATTATTCTTTAAATCTGGTTCGTCTTCGTGTCAATCCGGATATGCCAAAATTGAGTAGCAAATTGGTTTCGGCAAACAATCTTTCAATGCGTGAAGAAATCCGTAGGGAGCGTACTGTTGAACTTGTACTGGAAGGTTTTCGCATTGATGATCTGAAACGTTGGGCTACTGCACCAGTTGAGATGCCGCAAGATCAGCTTGGAGTGCAAGTTACAGGGACTTGGTTTGAAACCAACTGGACTGATCATAAACGTTCGCTTAGTAGTGACGGCTGCCTTATACTCTATAGTGATCGTACCTGGAATGATAAACTTTATCTTTATCCGCTACCTTCTGACCAGTTGCAGTTGAATCCACAATTGGAACAGAATCCGGGATGGAAAAACTAAGATGTATTATTGTAATAATGAATAAAAGAAAAAACGTATGAAACAGATATTAAAATATGGGTTAGGTTGTCTGTTTATGACAGCGGTCGTTTCCACATTTCTGTCATGTGATGATAATGATGAGGTATCCCCACTATCTAAAGCGATTTATCCTAAATCGGTAGAAATGATTATTTCAGAAGATTTACAACAACTTATTTATGTGGATGACACGAAAGTGAAAGTCTTGCCCTTAGTAAAAGGAGAGAAAATAGAGTTGGGCTATAATATAACTCCTGATGATGTTACTTATAAAGAGGTAAATTGGACTTCCAGTAATGCAAACGTAGCTACAGTAGATGCTAATGGAACAGTAAATGCTATTAGTGGTGACGGTACAGGTGTAGCGGTGATTCAAGTTGCCCCCAGTGTTTATTATTCGGGTAGCGATGTGGCTAGTGCTTTGAAAGTGTTGGTTGTGAATTCACTGATTAGTGCGGAGAGTATTACGATTACTTCAAGTGCAGATAATGTATATGCAGGAGAAACTGTACAGTTGACAGCTGGGATTTTACCATCTGACGCGACTTATAAAACTGTGAAGTGGTCAAGTTCTGACGAAACTGTTGCTACAGTAGATAAGAATGGAGTTGTTACAGGTTTGGACAGCGGTAAAGGTGCGGCTGTGCCCGTTACTATTACTGCAACTTCTTTAGATGGCGCAAATGTGATCGCAACTAAAGAAATTATCGTGAACTCAATTGTACAACCGGAGGAGGTAGCTATTGACCAAAATTACTCATCGACTAATGGCTATGAATTTGCTATTGCAGAAAAGAGCGTTGCTTTGAACTTTACAACAGTGCCGGAAAATTGTACCAAGTCATTGATAGAGTGGACATCAAGTGATGAAACTATTGCTACGGTGAAGGCAGGTGTTGTTACTTTCAATGCGAATGGGGTGTTTGGCAAGGTTACTATAACTGCCACCTGTCCGGAAACAGGTAATTCTTCGTCTATAGAGTTGAATTTGGCAGAAGGATTAATACGGGAGCTTTTCCGTAATGAGAATTATACATGGGCTAATGCTTCAAATGCGGAATCACATACATGGAATAAAGATGGAGGCTATATAACGATCAATACAAAATTAACCGGTGGTAAATGCCGTGGAGATTTGATTTGTAAGAGTACAACCTCTTGGTTACATTCTGGCAATTATCCTATTTTCGCAGTTCGCATGGATGATGTGAAAGATTATGAGGGAGTAACTGCACGTAATATAACTCTTGACGCATCCGGGATGTGTGATGGTACTAAATATTCCGGTGGTCTAGACGGAAATAACAATAAATGGCTGAATGATTATAAATGTAGCGATGGAAGTCATGTGCTTATTTATGATATGGCCAGTCAGAAATGGGGTACAGGTGGTTTACTCCCGGCAACTGCTGTTGCATCGTTTACAACTCTTCAATTCAAATATGCTGATATTGTATCGTCTACAGCTGTAAGTTATAATGTTTACTGGGTTCAGACGTTCAAAACATTACAGGATGTGCAAGCATATATTAAGTCAGAAGGGCTGACTTATGAAGTGATAAAATAATAGAATAATAAATTAAGGCTCAAAATAGATTCTTTATGAATAAAAATACAATTAAGATAATGGGTTTCGCACTGCTGATAGCAGTGCAGACCTCCTGCCGTGAGAATGAATTCGGAGTAGTGGATTTGACACTTCCGGAAGGAGTATATGTTCCGGTAGAAGCTGAATATACTTACAATCATCCTTGTGCGATGTTTAATCAGGCAGATTTTGATAGGGTAAAGAAAATGCTGAATGATGGGACTGCACCTCAAAAAGTAAAGGATGAGTTTGAAAATCTGAAAAACTCCAGTTATGTATCAGCTTCTTCCTATACTCCGCAACCACAGACAAAGATTGTTCGTGGTGATGTAACTGGAACGGGATTTAGTAGTGAAAACTACAGCTATGCTATGGAGGATGCTGCAGCTGCTTATCAGATGGCGCTTTTATGGAAACTTACCGGTACTGAACAGTATGCAAAGAATGTGGTTAACATTTTGAATCAATGGGCTGCAACCTGTACGGAAGTGACTTCAAATGATGCTAATCATAAATTAGCGGCAGGTGCGCAAGGATATACTTTTGCTAATGCGGCAGAAATAATGCAAACCTATGATGGTTGGACAGAAGCAGATAAAACTACTTTTAAAACGTGGATGGTGAAAGTATTCGCTTCTAAAAATAAAGATTTTCTGGATAATCATCAAGGTAGTAACAATTGTGCTTTACATTACTGGTCGAATTGGGATTTAGTTAATATGTGCTCCTATTTGTCTATTGGTATTTTAACTGAAGATGATGATATGGTTAACTATATTGTGAACTACTTTTATAATGGTGTTGGCAATGGAGCTCTTAATAATTTAATCCAGGGTACTCATGTTGATCCACTGTCTGGTGAAGAGATATGTCAGAATCAGGAAAGCGGACGCGACCAGGGGCATGCTCAAATGTCGGCAGCCGTAACAGCTAATCTTTGTCAGATAGCTTATACATTCTATCAGGATAATAAAGACATTTCCCGACTAGATTTCTTCGCGGCTAATAATAACGCAGTTATGAAAATGGGTGAATATGTAGCACTTAGCAATGCAACGGATGGAGTGAAAAATGACAATTCGGATGGTACATGGCTGATTGATATAACAAAAATACCTTTTAAAGAGTATCAGTACTGTACAAATTGTACATGTAAAGATAAAAATCACGGACAAGATCATAAGGTAGTATCTGACGATGGTCGTGGGGAAGTTCGTCCCGGATGGGAAATTTTCTATACTCACTATGCAAAGATTAAGGGATTGAGCAGTGGTTATAAGTATGCTCAAATACTGGCGGATAAAATGCGTCCTGAAGGTGGGGCAGGAGAGACTGCTAATCGCTACGGTTCTAATAGTGGCGCTTTTGACCAATTGGGCTGGGCTACGTTAATGTTATATCGTGAATAAAATGGGTATGAGTTTTTAGATAAATAGAAAAAAGTTGGAAAGGGATTAGGTATTTACCTAATCCCTTTCGTATATATAAGTAAATAGGTCAGTAAATAGATTGTTTTGAAATCAGAGATGATAGGATTCAGTTTTAAAAGTGATTGGTTTTTATATAAGGTAGAAAGAACCTGTTTTTAGGAATAACGAATCTAGTTTTGAATGAAATTGATTAGTAAGGTATATGCGTAAAAAGATTCTGTTTTTAGCAGGAATGATGGCTTGCAGTTCATTGGCAGGCGCACAAGAAATTTCTAAGACCTGGGTGGCTGATAAGGGGAATGGAACTTATCAGAACCCAGTTCTTCATGCTGACTATTCAGACCCGGATATCTGTGCGGCCGGAGATGATTTCTATATGACAGCATCCAGCTTTAATTGTATTCCCGGAATTCCTATTCTTCATTCCAATGATTTGGTTAATTGGTCGTTAGTAAACTATGCGTTACCGGTTCAGGAGCCGGAACCTTTCTTCGATAAGGCACAGCATGGTAAAGGCGTATGGGCACCGGCTATTCGTTTTCATAACGGAGAATTTTATATTTACTGGGGGGATCCGGATTATGGAATTTATATGATTAAAACCAAAGACCCGAAAGGAAAATGGAGCAAACCTGTATTGGTAAAAGCAGGGAAAGGAATGATTGATGCAACTCCTTTGTGGGATGAAGACGGAAAAGTATATTTGATACATGCTTATGCCGGAAGTCGTAGTGGGGTGAACAGTATCCTCGTCATTTGCGAACTGAATGCGGAAGGAACAGAAGTTATTTCCGATCCGGTGATGGTGTTCGACGGAAATGATGGAAAGAATCATACCGTAGAAGGACCGAAGCTCTATAAACGCAACGGATACTATTATATTTTTGCTCCGGCAGGAGGGGTAGCAACCGGTTGGCAATTGGTGCTTCGCTCAAAGAACATCTATGGCCCTTACGAATCGAAAATCGTGATGGCACAAGGAAAGACAACGATAAACGGCCCCCATCAGGGCGGCTGGGTAGACACCAACACAGGAGAATCCTGGTTCGTCCATTTTCAAGATAAAGGCGCTTACGGACGTGTGATCCATCTGAATCCGATGATGTGGGTAAATGACTGGCCTGTAATCGGAGTGGACAAGGATAAAGACGGTTGCGGTGAACCTGTAACGACTTATAAGAAACCGAATGTGGGAAAGACCTATCCGATTGCTACTCCGCCGGAGAGTGACGAATTCAATACCCGGTATTTGGGATTACAATGGCAATGGCATGCCAATAAAAAAGACACCTACGGGTTTACTACCGATTTGGGATTTATCCGTCTTTATACAGGCAGTCTGTCGAAAGAGTTTGTGAACTTCTGGGAAGTTCCTAATCTGTTGATGCAAAAGTTCCCGGCTGAAGAATTTACAGCTACGACCAAGCTGACATTTACTGCCAAGCAGGATGGAGAACAAACCGGAATTATTGTGATGGGATGGGATTATAGTTATCTTTCTATTCGCAAGGCGGGCGATCAGTTTATTCTGCAACAGGCAGTTTGTAAGGATGCGGAACAGCAAAATCCTGAACAGATAAAAGAATTGGCAAACATTCCGGTAAAATATTTGAAGATGCCGGGAGTAGCAGATAATGAATGGCAAACTGTTTACTTGCAAGTAAAGGTTCGTAAAGGAGCCGTTTGTACATTTGCTTATAGTCTGGACGGGAAGAAATATACGACAGTAGGAGAGTCTTTCACAGCCCGTCAGGGCAAATGGATTGGAGCCAAAGTCGGACTATTCTGTGTGACTCCGAATGAAGGCAATCGGGGATGGGCAGATGTCGATTGGTTTCGGATGAATAAGTAATTGACCAATCAATAATTGACAAAGAGAAATAAAGATTAAGAATTAACTCGAAGATATCAGATTAAGATGAAAAAGATTGTAGTAGGTTTGGCTGTGATGTTAGGTTTCTGTACGTGTGTTCATCAGCCGTCCGGTACATTGGATGTGAATAAGGCATTGGACTATTGTGCAGAGCAGACACAACGTACGCTTGCGGAACTGAAAACAGACTCCGGCATCGACTATACAATGATGCCACGTAATATCATGACTGACGAACATCATTGGAATTGTCGGAAAGCGACGAAGGAAGAATGGTGTGCCGGTTTCTGGCCCGGAGTATTGTGGTATGATTACGAATATACGAAAGATAAACAGATTCAGAAAGAAGCGGAGAAGTTCACGAACTCACTGGAATTCCTTTCCAAGACTCCGGCTTTCGACCATGATTTGGGCTTCCTCGTGTTCTGTAGCTACGGAAATGGTTACCGCCTGACCAAGAATCCGGCTTACAAACAAGTGATTCTTGATACAGCCGATACGTTGGCTACTCTGTTCAATCCTATCGTAGGAACCATCCTTTCATGGCCTCGTGAAGTGGAACCCCGCAACTGGCCGCACAATACCATCATGGATAACATGATTAACCTCGAAATGCTTTTCTGGGCAGCGAAGAATGGTGGAAATCCTTATTTATATGATATTGCCGTTTCTCATGCCGATAAAACGATGAAATGCCAGTTCCGTCCCGACTATACATCTTACCATGTAGCGGTATACGACACCATTACAGGTAATCTGATAAAAGGAGTAACCCACCAAGGTTATGCTGACAGTACCATGTGGGCGCGTGGTCAGGCATGGGCAATCTATGGATACACGGTAGTTTATCGTGAGACGAAAGATCCTAAGTATCTTGATTTCGCACAGAAAGTGACAGATGTTTACCTCGAACGCCTGCCGGAAGATAAAGTTCCTTATTGGGATTTCAGTGCACCGGGAATACCGGATGCTCCCCGTGACGCTTCTGCTGCGGCAGTGGTGGCCTCTGCTTTGCTTGAACTATCCACTTACCTCCCGAATGGAACCGGAAAACGTTATAAAGATGCAGCTATCGAAATGCTGGCAAGCCTGAACTCTGACAGTTATCAGAGTGGCAAGAGCAAACCGTCTTTCCTGCTTCATAGTGTAGGGCATTGGCCGGCTCATTCAGAGATAGATGCCTCTATTATTTATGCAGATTATTATTATATCGAAGCCTTGTTGAGGCTGAAACGTCTGCAAGAAGGACACGGAGTATTGGGATAACAGTATTACCGGGCTTATGAATACGGTAATATCAAAGTATCGGTAGAACTAATAAAGTGAATAATTAGATTAGTATAGATGATAGAGTAAAAAACGAAAAGCTCTGCAAGAACGAAGGTTCCGTGCAGAGCTTTTTTTACTGGTTGGGGTTAGGTTTATTTTATTGTTTTACCTTGATGATGTCATAATTCAGATCGCTGACAGCTTCTTGCAAGCTATCGTTCACCAGACGAAGAGTGGTGTCATTTACAATCACGAAATACATCGGAGCTTCACCATCCTTCGGAGTTAACTTAACAGCAGTCACAGGTTTTTTGTTCACTACCTTGTGTACAGTCTGCTGTTTTCCTTTTGAAGTGAAAGTCTTGTTTTGTCCTTGACCTTCAGCATCGAGGTAAGTCATATCCAGTGTATACGCAGTATCTACACCGTCAGTTGCAGCGTTCAAGGTTAGTACATAGTCAATACCCGGACCGTCGGCAGCAGGAAGAGTACCTTCATAAACTTCAGTCAATTCGGTAATCGGAGTCATAGCAAGAGCTAGACTGTCTGCTTGAGCCTCTGCGGCTTTGTTTGCTTTTGATTGGCATGATGCCAAAGCAGCTACGACTGCTGCTAACATAATTACTTTTTTCATCGTTAAGTGCTTTAAGTTAATATAAATATAGTGAGCTATTGCTCGTTTTTTGCTATCCTATTCCTGCTCTTCGTCCCGTTTGATGACAAGCAGTTTGTCTACTCGTCCGCGGTCCATGTCCACCACTTCGAATTGCAGATTCTTGTAGGTGAAGATGTCTCCCGCTTTCGGGATACGGCCAATCAGGAACATGGCTAATCCCCCCAGAGTGGTGAAGTCTTCCGATTCCAGATCTTCATAGGATAAAATCCCCATTTCCTCCATGAAGTCGTCGATGTTCATTGAAGCTTCCACCAGCATCGAACCATCCTGCCTTGTGACGATTTCTTCTTCTTCCGTTTCATCCTCTTCAAGGATGTCTCCGAAGATACTTTCGGTCAGGTCGTGCAGTGTGATAATGCCTTCTGTGCTGCCATACTCGTTAACAACAACTCCGAACTTGTTTTTGTTCTTCTTAAATAGCTCTAAAACTTTATTTGCATATAAACTTTCCGGAATAAAGAGGGGAGGACGGGCTATTTCGCGTAAGTTAAACAGCTTTTTACTGCCTATCATCAGGATAATATCCTTTACGGAAACCACACCGATAATCTCATCTTTCCGTTCGTCCACCAACAGATATTTGCTATAATGTTCTTCTTCGATTGTCTTCATCACCTTTTCCTGCGTATCATCAGGGTGAAGGATAATGAGATCTCTGCGATGCGTCATCAGTTCGTTAGCCCGTTTGTCGGAGAAGCGGAACACATCACGTATCATTTCCGTTTCCTCTTTGTCAATCACACCCTGTTCCGAACTTTGATGGAGAATCATTTTGATTTCCTCCTGCGTCATGGGGCGTTCTTCGCTTTTCAAACCGATGAGTTTATTCAGTAGCCGGGTAGAGACACTCAGCAACCATACAAAAGGATAAGAAACCTTTGTCAGGAGAATCATGACCGGGCTGAACAAAGTGGCGTATCGCTCGGGATTACTAAGAGCGATAGATTTGGGTACTAGCTCTCCGATAATCAGAGAAAGATAGGTAATGATTGCTACGGTAGTAATCATTGCCAGGTTGCGTGCATAAGCTTCTGCGCCCGGAATGAGGGAAAAGAAAGGAACGAGGTCGTCGGCAATAGCCACACCACCATACGCACCGGATACGATACCGATCAGCGTAATACCGATCTGAATGGTAGATAAGAACTTTTCCGGTTCTTCCAATTGTTTCAAAACTCCACGGGCTGATTTGTTACCTTTTGCGACAAGTGTTTCAAGACGTGCTTTGCTGGATGATACCAGCGCAATTTCATACATGGCAAAAATGCCATTCAGTACAAGTAAGAGAAGTATGATAAGAAATTCCATAAATGGATTAAAATGGTTATAGGGTCGAAATTACAAGAAATCAGGGCACTATGCAAATCTATGTTATAGATTAATGATTTTTTAATAATAGTGTGTCCTTTTTTATCAAAAACAGAGGAGGAGATACTGCGGTTGACAAACCGCAGTATCTCCTCCTCTGTTTTTGATTTAGGAACGATGTCCGTTATTATTTAGCGTAGGTTGCTGCTTTTGCTTTTGCACGTTCGATACGTTTCATGGTATCCGGGTGTGACGAGAACATCTTTTGCAGGTAAGAAGCTTGTGGAGCATCTTTCGACAGTTCGGACAACTTAGTCAGTGAGTTAGCCATTGCATACGGGTCGATACCGTTCTTTACACAGAACTCTACTCCGTAATCATCCGCTTCGCTTTCCTGCTTCTGTGAATATTGTGCGCCTGCCAGAGCTTCAGCCATAGCTCCCAGCTCGGAGTCGGTCAGTTTGGCTACTTTATCGCTGCTGGCACCTGCTGCATTCTTCACGGCTGAACGGAGATAAGCATTCTTCATGGCATCTTTAGAATCTGTGTGAACTACGTGGCCAATCTCATGTCCTACCACTGCCATCACTTCTTCATCCGTCATCACATCCATCAGACCGGCGCAAATACGTACACTACCGTCGCCACAAGCGAAAGCATTTACGTCTACCACTTCATATACACCAAAGTTAAGTTTCAGTCCATCCACTTCTTTGATATGTCCCGTCAATTTCTCCAGACGTTTGCCATATTCAGTATCAGGTTTGGTCAATGGATTATGAGCATCCATCCATACCATATACTCCTTACTCATGTTGGCGATGTCCGCATCAGATAAAGTAACGGCTGATACTACGTCTTTACCGGCTTGTAACGCTTTTCCCAAATTAATCTTCTTGCCGAATTGTGCAGAAGCTGTCATACCCATGCCTAACAATACGAAGGCAATCATAGCGATTTCTCTTTTCATACTCTTTTCTAGTTTACAGTTTTATGCATAAATTAATACTCAAATGTTATTCCTAATGTGGGGAGCAATGTCCCGCTCGATTGTTTGAGGCGTTTCATTTTATAGTGTTGGCTGTCGGCAGGAGCTTCCGGATTTTCGATGATACCGGTGCTCATCAGTACATCTTGCTGTTTCAGTTTGCTTACCGTGATATTTTGCAAATCAAGATAGAATCCCAGCATACAATGTTTCAGATAAAATGTCTTGTCGATACGGAGGTCTACCTGTGCAAAAGCCGGAAGACGTTCTTTATTATATTTAGAATAGTCGTAATATGCTTTACCTTGTGCATCCCAGGCAGATACCAGAGATGACTTTTCTTCATCATAAGGCGTATAAGGAGCACCGCCGATGCAACTGACTTTCATCCCGACACTCCATTGGCGTGGCAGATTGTAGGTTCCCCGTAAGTTGAAGATATACCGGTTGTCCCATGCGGATGCAATGTATTCACTCTCTTTGTCGTTGCGGTATTCGCTTTTAAATAAGGTAAAGGAAGAAGCCAGATTCAGTTTCTTGGCGATCAGCCATTTCACCAAAATCTCCGCACCATACGAACGTCCCTGGGCGGTGGAGGTCAGCAATTCGTTGCCAATCACCCCGTAGTCATTTCCTTTGCAGGTAAGAGGAATGCCATCCACAACGGAGAGCGGAATTTTATCATAATCTTTGTAGAATCCTTCCACGGAAACTTCGAAAGTATCTCCTTTGCGCCAACTGATACCCAAGCTTTCCTGGCTGACTTTCATATAGCGGAGATTGTATTTGTTGACATACGTTCCGTTATTATCCTTAAAACCGAGAGCCGTGTAAGGAGGCAACTGGTAATAAAGTCCTGCATTTCCGCTTAAAAACCAGTGATCGGCAAGTTGATAGGAAAGCGATATGCGCGGTGAAAGCTGGTCGGAGAGTGATTTCATCGCCGATGAATAATTGTTGGCATCCGCTCTCAATCCCAAAGAAGCAGTGAAGCGTTCGTCCATCGAAGAGTAGCTGATAGTGCCGAAAAGTCCCCAGCGCATCATCCCCAAATAAGTATGGTAATCAAACGTTTGTGCCTGATTGATATATGCCTTTTGAAAGGTGGTGTTGGTATATTGGCTGTAATCCAGGTTCAATCCGAGGTTGACCTTCCAGTTGCGGAAAGAAGAATTGTTTTCGAAACGGAATTTTGTCTCTTGTTCGGTAGAACGGAGGCGGAGCATCAGATTCTCCGGAATACTTTCATCATTCTGACGGTATTTGGTGTTGCGGTTGTTCAGATAGCTGTGACTGACTACCACTGACTGCACATGTGCGCCTGCATAATGACGATAAACGGCTCCCAATGTAAATGTCTCCTGCTTGATTTTCGGCAGGTAACTAAGAATATATTCGTTGTCTTCGCTATCCGCTTTCGTGTTCAATCGCATATTGTCGATTCCTCCGAGTCCCAGCACTGTCAACTCGTTCTGTTCGTTAAACCGGGTTTTCAATTTGAACTGCGCATCGGTGAAAGTCGGCAGGAAAGGGAGGTCGAGCATATCAAACAGGAATTGCAGATAAGATTGACGTATAGATACCAGATAAGAGGTCTTTTTCCCGATATGCCCGTTGGAGGCGAGCGAGACTTCGGATGCTCCGAGGGTAGCCTTTACAGAGTTGTGCTCCATATCTCCGTCGCGCAACTTGAAATCAAGAACGGAACTAAGTGCGTTTCCTCTATCAGTGGGGAAAGCACCGGTGTAGAAATTGACTTCACGTATCAGGTCGGCATTGAGGATTCCCACCGGACCACCGGAGGCTCCTTGCGTACTGAAGTGATTGATATTGGGAATCTCCACTCCATCCAAGTAGAAACGGTTTTCAGAAGGAGAACCACCGCGCACAATCAAGTCGTTGCGGTATCCAATCGGTGAGAAGGCAACTCCCGGATAAGACTGAACAATACGTGAAATGTCCCGATTGGCTCCCGGACTTTTTTCTATTTCCTGCAATCCGATAATGCGCAGGCTGACGGGGCTTTCCAAATCACGTCGGAAAGGAGAAGCGGTGACGGTTACTCCTGCGAGTTCGGTCAGGTTCTCTTCCATCTCTATTGAGATGTTCAAATCTTTGGTAGATACAATATATTCGGGAGTGGTGACACTTTTGTAGCCGATGGCAGTTGCTTGCAGGCGGTAGATGCCGGGAGGCACTTGTTCGATGGTGAAATGGCCTTCTGCATTGGTGACGCCACCTTTGTTCAGTCCGAGAACCATTACGTTAATGAACTCTAATGGCTGACGGCTGTTTTTCTCAATAACCGTTCCCCTGATTTGATGTACAGGTTGTGCCTGTAGCAGGGAAAGTAGAAGGTTTGAAAATAGTAGCAGAGTCAACAGTCTTTTCATGTGATTGCGAATTATTGCTGCGAAAGTACGAAAAAAGTATTAAAGAATGATACCTTCCGTGAATAAAAACAGAATCACTTCCTGTTTGGTTCGTTTTACCTACTGATAAAGTTAGCCGGATTTTGTTTCACATTTCATTTTTATATCTTATTTTTGTGGGACATATTAAAACAGATTCCTTATGAAGACTGTAAAATTGATAACTTGTAATGATGCGATGAAGGCACATATCCTTCAGGGAGCGTTGGAGAATGAAGGCATTGAGTCTATTCTGCACAATGAGAATTTCTCTACTTTGTATAAGAGTTGTGTGAGCAATATAGCAGGAGTGGATATATTGGTGGCGGATGAGGACTATGAAAATGCTGTCCAAGTGTTGAGGGATAACGATAGTTGGCCGGAAGAGTTGACGCTTTGTCCGTATTGCGGTTCATCGGACATTCAGTTGGTTCTAAGAAAAGGAAAGCGGTGGCGCGCTTTGGGTGCCGCTATCATTTCTGCATTGATGGTCACTCCTCCGGGAGACAACCACTGGAATTATATTTGTAAGCAATGTCATAAAACCTTTGAAATGCCGGTTTCTAAATTTGATCCTTCCGCAGTAGCAGAGGAATAACTATATCTAACTATATAACACACAATGAAAAAGAAAAAACTTCTATTAATTGCTCTTCTTTTAGTATGGGTGGCTCCTTCGTTTGCTGCCAAAGTAGATACTTTATTAATTAAAAGTCCTTCCATGAATAAGGATGTGCAAGTGGTGGTGGTAACGCCGGATGCTGCGCTGGGGAAGAAAGCAGTAGTTTGTCCCGCCATTTATTTGTTGCACGGTTACGGTGGAAATGCTAAAACATGGATTGGAATTAAACCGAATCTTCCTCAAATTGCGGACGAAAAAGGAATTATATTCGTTTGTCCGGACGGAAAGAATAGCTGGTACTGGGATAGTCCGCTCAATCCGTCTTATCGTTATGAAACTTTTATTTCATCGGAACTGGTGAAGTATATCGACGAACATTACAAGACGATTGCCGACAGAAAAGGACGTGCCATCACCGGATTAAGTATGGGTGGACACGGAGCGATGTGGAATGCAATCCGTCATAAAGATACATTTGGTGCCAGTGGAAGTACAAGCGGAGGGATGGATATTCGCCCGTTCCCGAAAAACTGGGACATGTCCAAGCAGTTGGGAGAATATGAATCTAACAAGGAAGTATGGGATAATCATACCGTTATCAATCAGATTGATAAGATAGAGAATGGCGATTTGGCTATCATTGTCGATTGTGGAGAAGGAGATTTCTTTTTGAATGTGAACAAGGATTTGCATAACCGCCTGTTAGAAAAAAAGATCGATCATGATTTTATTACCCGTCCGGGAGGACATACAGGGCAGTATTGGAATAACTCCATTGATTATCAGATTCTGTTCTTTGATAAGTTTTTCAAGAAATAAAACCGGGAATACTTGACTTTGGCTTTTCAATGTTGTATCTTTGGTACAGAATCATAAAATAGATTGAGGTTAAACTACGATAGAAGGAGGGAGCGGAAGCTTTCTCCTTTTTTGTTGTATGCTGCGGTGACGGAGAATCTCACCCCGGCTTGTAGCGGTTGTAAGCCCGGGTCTAAAGACTCTTTAGCTGCTGGGGGACGGTAAATCAGGTGTTTTATCAGGGTAAATCATACGCTCTGTTAAGTGTAAACCGATGCTTTGTTAGATGTAAACCGACGCTTTGTTTAGTAGAATCAGACGGTCTGTTTTGAAAAGGTGGAATAATGGGATTCTTTTGTTAATGATGCGTAAATCTGCTATTGACAAAAGGAACGAAACAATCCGATTATAGGAGAATCATTTCGTTCCTTTATATAAGTATCTATACTGAATTTATATCACAGGATTTTCTGATCGTGTATTTACCAACAATCCATTACCCCAATGGCAATTCCTTATTGTTTTACTTGATTCTTAATCCGTTTCCTCCTGTGAATACCCGGCTTGAAGGACTATTTACACTTTTCTCTATCTTTAAACGTTGTGCATTTTGAGTTGTTTCCGTATCATCTTTAGGGGGATAAGTACCATTCAAAAAACCGAGTGCCACGCTTAATAGTGTTTCGTTTGGATCGCCAAAAGGTAAGAAATTCAAATAATCGGTTGAAGCGTTAACGGAGTAAGTTGCTTTAAATCCCGAATAAGTGGTATGCTCTGAATTGTATATTGTACATACGACGGGATTGATAGACCATAGAAACTCTTCATTGACGAATTGTTCTGTAGCTACATTTTGTCCTTTAGTTGAACTACCGATAGCAACCAGTTGCTTAACTTTTTCGTTCAAACAATGCATTAACATTTCTGGTGCTCCTGCAGTTTCGCCACTGATGAGTACAATAAGAGTGCTTAAATCAAGATTCTTACCGGAGGGAGCTAATAGTTCGGAGTCAAATGTCAAGGTTGCATCCTTGACCGTATTCTTGTTGTTGTATTCAAGAAACGCCATCGTCTCTCCCAGATAAAAAGACGGTACAAGAATTGCACTTAATAACTGTACACAGTCAATGCTTCCTCCTTTATTATAACGTAGGTCAAGTATCACTTTATGGATATTCTTTTGAGCAAGTTCCTCCGACCAGGCACGTAGTTCATTGTTGTATTTTTCCGTATCATCTTTGGTGCCTGCTATAAAGCTATTATACATTAAATATCCTACTTCACCATCTTTATACGGGAGTATTGTCTTGTAATGTACCGGATTGTCTACTAATGATACAGCTGCACCGATCTTTACCGGATCACCTACTGGCACTACCCGATAGATATCATCTTCTTCCTCTTCTGCAGGAGGGTCTTCCGGTTCTATCTTCTGATATACTCCAAGAGTAACTTCTAATGGCTCTGTACCTTGCAGTAATTTTGTTTCATATTTCTTACTGATATATGAAGTGTCTACTTTCACAATCCATTTACCACGTTCCAAGCCTGCTTGAGCCGCCGGTGAACCTGGAATAACATAAGTAATCAGTGCATTATAGGCAGTATCAATATCCGGATTCCGGACCAGCGAGTAATCAAATCCATAACTAGGCAATGGAGTTTCCATCACAGAATCTACAAACGAGTAACTGTCGCTTTTCGATTTCACTTTAGACAAGAACGAGGCAGGTTCCAAAAACAGATTCACATCATCGTAGGAAGGTAGATCTTGATACCACAGATAGTTCTGTTGCATGATGTCGTACATCCATGTATCCAGTGCAGTTTGATGGGCATACTCCGGCCAGCGGTCGACGCCACAGGAGAAGAAACCACTGATAGATACGAGGATCAGGGCAGGTATGAGGATTATCTTTCTTAATTTCGTCATCATAAAAAGCTTTTTACTGTGCAAATGTAGGAAATACTTTGCTTATCTACCACATTTATGGTATAAAAATGCCTTCAATATGTGATTGGCTGTTAGAGATTCTTGCCTTATCTTTGTAGCATAGAATTTTTTAATAGGTATTAGCTTACATATAGAACGTTATTAATAGACGAATCATTATTCATGGATATAGCTGCATTATTATCAGGAGGTGTCGACAGTTCGGTTGTTGTACATCTCCTTTGTGAGCAAGGATATAAGCCCACTCTTTTTTATATTAAGATAGGCATGGACGGAGCGGAATATATGGACTGTTCGGCAGAGGAAGATATTGAATTATCTACTGCTACGGCACGTAAGTACGGTCTGTCTTTGGAGGTAGTGGATTTGCATCAGGAGTATTGGGAGAATGTAGCGGCCTATGCCATTGATAAAATCCGGCAGGGACTGACGCCTAATCCGGATGTGATGTGTAATAAGCTTATCAAATTCGGTTGCTTTGAACAGCGTGTTGGGAAAGACTTCGACTTTACGGCAACCGGTCATTATGCCACCACCTTGCAACGCAACGGTAAAACTTGGTTGGGCACAGCGAAAGACCCTGTGAAAGACCAGACGGACTTTCTCGCACAGATTGATTACCTGCAAGTTTCCAAACTCATGTTTCCCATTGGAGGTTTGATGAAACAAGAAGTACGTGAGATTGCCAATAAAGCCGGATTGCCGAGTGCCAGAAGGAAAGATAGTCAGGGTATCTGTTTTCTTGGGAAGATAAACTACAATGATTTTGTTCGTCGTTTTTTAGGAGAAAAGGAAGGGGCGATTATTGAATTGGAAACCGGAAAGAAATTGGGTACACATCGCGGTTATTGGTTTCATACAATCGGCCAGCGCAAAGGGCTTGGATTGAGTGGTGGACCCTGGTTCGTAGTCAAGAAGGATATTGAAGAAAATACAATTTATGTGTCCCGCGGTTACGGTGTGGAAACACAGTACGGCAATGAATTCCGGATGCATGATTTCCATTTCATTACTGATAATCCCTGGAAAGGACAGGAGAAGGAGATAGACATCACTTTCAAGATTCGTCACACTCCCGACTTTACCAAAGGAAAACTGATACAGGAAGGGGAGAAGCAATTCCACATTTTGTCCTCTGAAAAGCTGCAAGGCATTGCTCCGGGACAGTTTGGGGTGATTTATGATGAAGAGGCGAAAGTTTGTGTGGGAAGCGGAGAAATCATCTGTTAAATAGTTCCCTTAGAGGGGTAGAGGTTAGTGAATAGCGGTGTCAGATATAGTATTCGGCTAAATCCACAATCCCTGCCCTCATCGCATATTTAGTAGCCTCGTGCACATTATTCACCCCCAATTTGCGAAAGATATTCTTACGATGGCTGTTGATCGTATGGAAACTAAGATTTTTCTCTGCTGCAATCTCTTTCGTTGTTTTCCCTAATGCAATTTCTTTTAGGATATTCTTTTCTGTCTGTGTCAGCAAATGGTCGTCCATGCTTGACGCTGCCAGCGGAGAAGAAGTTCCCGAAAGCAGCAGATTGCTGACATGATTGCAAATATACCTTTGTTTGCGGGTGGCGCATTGAATGGCAGTCATGATTTCTTCTTTTGAGTTATCTTTCATCACTACCCCGAAAGCCATGCTGCTGAATAATACTTGGCGGAGAAAGTTCAGGCTTAGTTCGTCAGAGAATAGAATCCAGTCGGCTTCCTTGAATCTTTCCTGTAGGACAATCAATTCATCTGCCCCCGCAAAATTGAACAAGGTGTAATCCAGGATAATCACTGCTTGCGGATACAATCGTAGCTGCTGAATCAGTTCAGCCTTGTTGTCAGCTTCTAAAAGGAGGGATACCTCCTTTTGTTTACTCAACAGGAACATCATTCCTGCCTTACTGATATCCTGATTGTCTGCAATGATAAATTCTCTCATAAGCCATACTGAATAAAAAAACTCCGCTACAAATGTACGCATTTTGCGCGATTTGTAGCGGAGTTATGATAAGATTCTTGTATCCGGATTACCAGGAACGTCCCTTGAAGATATTTGACTGGTCAAGCGGAACGATATTTCCGTTCAATGTCAGGTTGTTGTTGCTGAAGTTCGGGCTGATACTAACCGAAGCTGTATTGTTTCCACTGCTCATATTAATAAATACTTGAGCGGAGATGCCGATACCCTGAACACTGAATGAACAGTTCACATTTCCTTTTTTGTCGATATTCATCTTCATATCCGAAGAATTACCATCTACTGTAACACCACCGATTCCGTTAGGACCTGGGTAAGGAGTGTTGAAAGCAGTCTGTACGGTAGCTCTGTTGCCGTTCATCAGGACGAAGTTGGTATTTGAAGTAACAAAAGCACTCATACCGTTGCGGAAGACAACCTGATTAGCTTCCAATACAAATTGCTTGTTTTTCAAAGCCTGTACAGCTTGTTGATAGGCTGCCATGTCCTGCACCTCTTCTTCGGCACGGAGTTTCGCTCTCTCTGCATCTCTTTGAGCTTTTCTTTCTGCGCGGCGTGCTGCTGCGTTACTTTCTTGTGCATACATCATTGTACTTGCACTCACTAATACTAATGCTACTAATGCAATAAACTTTTTCATAACTTTTTTTTGTTTAGGTTTAATACGTTGTTCGTTTATTGCAAAAACAAAGAGCATGCCAGATTGTTCACGAACGTCTTGCAATTTTATATCCGATGGCTGCCACGGTGATACTCATTAAAGGACTGATAATGTTGAAAAACAATAAGGGAGATACACAAGTGTGGGTACACTCAAGATAGTGGCTTGAGTCATTCCACAGCTGTTCCACGGGATCAATACGGATGTAACGGTTACTGCATCTTCCGTGGTACGGCTTAGTAAGCAACTTTCATACCCTTTCTTGGCATAAATATCGCGAAACATATTTCCCGTCAGAATAATACTGATATATTGATCGGCAGTGGTCAGATTAAGAAACAGACCGGAACAAACCGTCGCACTGACCACGCTGACTGTTTTCTTCATAAAGCGCACAAAGATGGAAGTGATACTTCCCACCATGCCGCTTGCTGTCATTGCTCCGCTGAAACACATGGCACATAGTATCAACCAAATCGTATTCATCATTCCTGACATGCCACGTGTGGCAATTAAATCTGTCAGAACGGCATTATCCGTGTGTAAATTTGTCTCTCCGTAGATAGTCATCATTAGTCCTTTAAACAGTGAATCGAATCCGGAAGCGGCAATTCCTGAAATTTCTTCCAACAAATCCGGCTGAAAGATCAAAGCAAAAACAGCAGCCAGCAGGGTAGACAGGAACAGCGTAACGATAGACGGCACTTTCTTCGCTATCAATATCCCGGTTGCTACGGGAACTATCAGCAGCCACGGAGTGATATGAAACTTTTCATTCAGAGCTGTTGCCACTTCTGCGATGTGTTGTGTATTGTTGGCATCATGAGAGAATCCTGCTACAGTGAAAATAATTAGCGTAATGACAAGAGATGGAACCGTAGTAATCATCATGTAACGGATGTGACGAAACAGGGGAGTATCTGTGATGGAAGAAGCCAGGATGGTGGTTTCGGATAAAGGAGATATTTTATCTCCGAAGTATGCCCCCGAAATAATGGCTCCGGCAATCCAGCCGTCTTCGAAACCTTGTGCTTTTCCGATACCCATCAGGGCGATACCGATGGTAGCAATGGTAGTCCACGAACTTCCGGTCATAACAGAAATCAATGCGCAGATGATGCAGGTAGATGCCAGGAAGAAACTGGGATGGATAATTTGCATCCCATAATAGATTAGCGTAGGCACTACTCCACTAATCATCCAAATCCCACTCAATGCACCGATAATTAATAGAATAATAATGGCTGTTGCCACTCCGGCAATATTGTTGGTTATGGCAAGCTCGTAATCTTTCCAGGGAATTTTATAAAACACCATACCGATAAGGATACAAATAGCTGTAGTGGTGAGTAGTGACACTTGGCTTCCGCCGCTTAGGGCATCACTGCCAAATGTGCGGATAGTGGCAAACAATAATAACACCAGTACAATGATCGGCATCAATGATACAAAGGGAGAGGGGGCTTTCTTCATGTTGATTCTTATAACCTTTTATTTGTTTTTCGGCTACTGTTTTGTTTATAGCCGCGCAAAGATACAACAAAAAAGAATGAAATCTTTTGCTTCAAAACGTCAGGCAATAAAAATTATTATAAGTTTGTATTTGATTGGAATATGTATAAGACCGGCTTAATTAGCGAAAGTCTTACGCCTTATCCACCAGTAACGGATGAAAAGTACCCCTGTCAGGATGAGGGCAATGGATAATCCGGTATAGAAAACAGAAATGAACGTTTCGGGCAGAAGATGGAAGCTACGTATAGTAATTCCCAGAGAAATCATGAAGATCATTGTAATCCAGCTTTTCACATCGAAAAAGGAGAACGGGCAATTTTTGTGTTCTTTCTTTTGTTCGATTCGTTGGGTATGTTTATAATAAAGTCTTCTGAACACCAGAACGAAGAATAACAAGAAAACGACGGTGGCTTCTCCTATTTTGAACATCCAATCTTGGGAGGTGTTTAACCAGGTTACAATTCCTATTCGCAGAATATTCGCACCGGCTATAATCCAGACGGTGCCGGCTGTGATAAGTAAGATTTGTCTGTTAACTCCGTATTTCATTGGCTTTTTTATTGTAATAAACGGTTTGACCGTCTGTTTTGTTGACTCACTTCTTGTAGAAAGTCGTAATTAATAAAGAAATTCCGGTTAAAACGACTCCGGTACCGATAACTCCGTGCCAACCATACAGTTGCCAAAAGCTGCCCGCCAGAAATGTTCCCATTGAACCGCCAATAAAGTAAGTAGTCATGAAAACTGTATTGATACGGTTCGAAGCGCGCGGGTCTAGTTCGAAGATACTTGTTTGGTTGCTAAGTTGGATGCATTGCATCCCTATGTCAATGATGATGATTCCGGCAATGATACCAATAAAAGTGTTTTCACCGATGAAGAACAGTAACCAGGCAAAGAGAATCAATCCGCAACCGATAAAGTTAAAGCGGCGTACACCTACTTGCTTTACGTATCTTCCTACGAAAGAAGCGGTCAATGCTCCGGCCACTCCGCAAAGTCCCAGCATACCGATTACGTCGCTGTTGGCGAAGAACGGGGCTTGTCCCATTTTAAAAGCCAGACAGGACCACATGGCGAGGAGGGAACCGAAATTCAGTGCCGCCCGGATCGAATAAATGCGCAGTTGCGGGTATTCTTTCACTAAGGCTAACAGAGATTTCATCAGGCCGCTATACTTTCCCTGAAAGTTGGTCTGAATGTCAGGAAGGACTTTTAATACAACGATTGCGCAGATAAACATCATGCCTGCAGCGATGTGATACATTTCCCGCCAGCCAATCAGTTCACCGATAAATCCGCTGACGACACGTGAAGCCAGAATGCCGGTCAATAGTCCTGATAAGACAATCCCTACATTCCTGCCTTTATTTTCCGGACGGGAGAACTGGGCGGCTATCGGAATGAATATTTGTGGAATCATCGAACAAACTCCCGTGAGGAATGAAGCGATAAGTATCAAATGAAAATTGTGCGTCAGGGCGATAGTCAATAGGGAGAATATCAGAACGGTGAAGTTGACCAGGATGATTTTCTTACGCTGATATAAATCTCCCAGAGGGGTGATAAACAACAATCCTGCCGCATAGCCTATTTGCGTGACCATGGCAATCAGGTTAGTTCTGAACTCTGATATGCCAAGTTCATGGCGTATCATATTTAATAGGGGTTGAATATAATAGATGTTGGCTACCGAGACACCGGCCACAATAGCAAGTGTCCAGAGGATAGATGCCGGTAGTCCCCCGTTTTCTTTTAATGGCTGTTTCATGCGGCAAAGATAATAAAATAAGATGTTTATTCGATGAAGAAAGTGGTGGAAACTGTGTTGCCTTCTCCGTCTACTGCCGTCAGGGAATGTTTGCCGGGAGCAGGTTGCAGGGAAATTTTGTGGAAATCCTGTGTCTGTGTCTGATAGGTGTCGTCGAGATGCCAGAAGATAGTGGCATTGGGATTGCTGTGTGCCAGTTCCACCGTGATAAAGCCTTTGCTGCCATCCAGTTGCTTGGGCAGCTTGATGTGGGCGTTCATCGGAGGATAGATGAACTGCATGGGTTGGAAAGAATCTTCTCCGCAGCCGGCTTTGAAAGGTGGCAGCGGTTTATATTCCGGATGGTGTTGTTTATAGTACCATTCCCATACGGGCGGCAGGGCAAACCATGATTTCTGAATGGTAGGTTCCGTATTTGCACAGTTTTCATAGATGCGGTGGCTTTCGTCGGCGGATAGTGTGACGAGATGATGGTAAGGACAAGCCTCCGTCCGTAATCCGACGGGAAGGATCAGTACAGTGTCGGTTTCTTCACAGAAACGTCCTTTCAGATGACCGGATTGACGGCATATTTCTGCATCAACGAAAATTCCTGTGGGACGTTCGAACCAGGGTGAAGATGGGAGATAATTGAATATATCGAATAATACGGGACCGGCTGTCTGTGCACCGACCAATCCGGGTTTTCCTTCTCCGGTTGCATTTCCTACCCATACGCCTACTGCATAACGGGGAGTCACGCCAACGGCCCAGGCGTCACGGAATCCGTAACTCGTTCCGGTCTTCCATGCGATAGTCTGCATCGAGGGGATTGATTTCCAGTCAATTTCTTCAGGGCGGTTGACTTCTGTTAAGGCGGAAAGGGTGAGCCAGGCCGCTCCTGCCGAAATGACTCCTTCTGAAATAACTCCTTCTGATATATCCTTTCTCGAAGTTGTTTTTCTTGAAATGATCTTTCCTGAAGTAACTTTTCTTGAACCATCTCTTTCCGAAACAGTCTTTTCTTCTGTTCCCAGTAGTATCTGCACTTCCTTTTCTTGGGGAAGGTCGTTGGAATGACTGTTGGAGAGGCTTCGTCCCATTTGTGCATAAGCATTCGTCACATCCCATAAAGTAGCTTCGGCACCTCCTAAAATGAGTGATAATCCATAATGGGAGGCTGATCGGTTGATAGTCTTGAACCCCATTTGTTGCAGCATGTGATGAAATTTGGGTACTCCATATCTTTGTAACATGGTGACAGCCGGGATATTCAATGAGCGGGCAAGAGCTTCGGAAGCGGGGACGGCTCCTTCAAACTGCAGGCTGAAGTTTTGTGGAGTAAAGCCATTGATATTAACGGGTACGTCCGGTAACAGCATTTGCGGTAATAGACTTCCCTCCTGTAGCATGGCACCATAGAGAAAGGGTTTTAAAATACTGCCTGTACTTCTGGGAGCTTGAATCACGTCTACTTGATTCCCCCCTTGCTTACGGTCGAAATGTACATTTCCGCAGTATGCTACCACTTGATTGGTGGGAATGTCTATAATTAGGATAGCCAGGTTACGGATATCACTTCGATTAAATTCATTGCTCCACCGTTCCGCCAAACTCTCTATATGGGTTTGTATTCCTTTATCGATGGTTGAGCGGGTATATAATCCGTTTCTTTCTTGATAAAAGCGGGTAACCAGGTGGGGGGCTATTTGAGGAAGAGGATGTGGTTCGTCGGGTAACGGTTCGCTGATAGCCAATTCATAGGTGGACGCATCAATAATCTCTTCTTCAAAAAGTTGTTTTAATAAACGGTTGCGTTTGGAAAGTAGTGTTTTTCGTCCTTTGGATAGATGAATCATGGCGGGGGCATTGGGCAGGACGGCCAGCATGGCTGATTCCGCCCATGATAAATCTTCGGCAGAATGACCGAAGTAGCGCCAGGCAGCAGCATCCAGTCCTACTACATTTCCTCCGAATGGTGCATGAGAGACATACATGGATAAGATTTCCTCTTTGGAAGTCCGAAACTCCAAACGGGTAGCCCAGATCATTTCGATGACTTTCTCTCCGATAGTTCTGGGTTTGTTCCGGGCGAGACGGATGGTCTGCATGGTAAGGGTACTGCCTCCGCTTACAACACGTTTATTCTTTAAATTCTGGTAGAGTGCTCTTCCGGTAGATAGCGGATTAACTCCCCAATGGTGGTAAAAGTGTTTATCTTCAAAGGTAATAAGGCATTGCTTGATTTTTTCAGGTGTTGTCTTTCGGGGAGGAAACCGCCATTGACCATCCGAAGCGATACGTGCTCCCAGTAATTCTTCGTTTCGATCAGTCACAACGGTGGAGTAGGGTACATGAAACAGTTGCCGGGGAAGGCAAAAGATGTATCCTATCATCAAAAGAGCAATGCTTATTGTCATTACTTTCTTAGTAACAGATAATCGTTTGAAGAATTTATATATAGGATTCATTTAAATGTTAAGAGCTAAGAGACACATATCTTTGTGACAAATAATTAGGCACGGATTACACGGATTACGCATTTTTGGTTAACGAGTAGAACCGTGTAATCCGTGCCTGAAATTTATCGACTGACAGTTGTTCTTCCCGCTTTGCTGCGTGCCTGTACGTTTACATCATACATTGCTTCACATTGAACGGCAGGAAGAATAAAGTTACCTGCATAAGTTGCTTGTAGTCTGACAGTGAACACTTTCGTTTCACCACGACGCAAATTGAAATAAGTTAATACCCTGTCATCGCGTATATCCAGATAATTATATTTGCTGACGGATTTACCGGAACCATCGGCTGCTACGTTTTCCGTTTCGGGGGCAACCATTCTTTCGTTGTATATTTCCCAACCGGACGGTATGATATGCGTCAGTGCCAGATTGGTGTAATCGGAAGTTCCGCTAATATTGGATATGGAAGTGATAGCCATAAAGTCAGTTCCCTGCATGATGTCATTGACAGAGATTGGTGTACCGTTCAGGTTGGCATATCTTATATCCATGCGAAGATTGTCGCTGATGGCCGGTAATGTATCGTTCAACAACTGTGTGCGTGTGATAAGGTCTACGCTAAGCGCTCCTTTTCCTTGATTCTTCACAGCAATCATACCGGATTTGGGAGTGGTGGCGATTTCCTTTTCAAACACAGCTTTAGCCGATTTCACGGCAGGTTGTTGTTTGTCGTTCCATGTCCATACGAAATCCAGTGTGCCTGATAGCTTTTCAGCCAGGCGTCCCATTGCCATAAGAGCAAAAGCGGTGGATTGTGTACTGAACCACTCCTCTTGTGACAGATTCTTTGAAACGACTTTTGCCTGCTGCAAAGCATCCCGTTCCCGGTTCATCAGGATCAGTGTTTCCAGAATCATAGCTTCATCACGGTCGGAGGAACCGTAAATCTGATTCATGGAAGAGTAGGGGCTTACTGTTGTTTCTGCATGATACACCAGTTCTTCAGCTGGTTTCATCTTTCCGGTCAGTGCATAGGTTGCTGCCAGTCTCCATTTAGCTTGAATGGATAATCCTGCCTGTTCTTTCATCCGGTTCATGGCCCCATATTCCGGTACTCCTGCCAATGCAAGCGTATATAAGCGGAAAGCCTGTTGCAATTCCGACTGCCATTGTTGCCAGCCGCTTGCCTCCTGCGGCATCCGCCAGTTTTGTGCGGCAGCACGTTGAAAACGCTTCCACTTGTTCAGTACATTCGAATGAACGGCGTATCCTTTTTCTTGTGCCAGTGTCAGGAACATTCCTGCATAAGAACTGATCCATTCGTCGGCAACAGCATTTCCCGGCCAATATACAAATCCGCCATTGGGGAGTTGACGACCATAAATCTGCCGGATAGCTTCCTGTACATTTGTCTTTATCTTTTCGGCTTCTATCTTATCTATTGTTTTGAATTGGCCGACAAACAGAAGAGGCAAAGCCTTGGAAGTCAACTGTTCCGTACAATGATGCTGATAGTTGTATAAGAAGTCGAACCGGCGGCTGATATCAACCGAAGGTATGCGTGATACTTCCAGCTTTATCTGGTTATTTGCAGAAGAACTGCTTAGATTGTATGAAAGTTCTTTGCTTTGTCCGGCTTCTACCCATTGACTGTTGCGCAGGGTTACTACCGGATTCGGGTTGCGTACTTCTATTTCAATGGTTTCTTTAGTTTGTTGTCCGCCACCATTGGCTGTCAGATGGATGGTAGCCTTTCCTGTTTTACTACCTGTTTTTAAGGTAAAGAACACGAGCTGGTCACTCGGTTGGCTAAATTTGAGCGACTGTTGATTGGCCCCTACAATCTGTACTCCTCCACCGGACGCCTGAAGTGATACGGTTACATTCTTCACTTGATTTTCCATCGCAAAGATATTTACCGGAACGGTGATTTCTTCCTGAATACTAAGCACACGGGGCAAGGTGGACAACATCATTAACGGAGTCCGTACGAAAGCCGTTTTTTCCGCATTGCCGTACGCTCCCTCTTGTCCGGCAACTACCATGGCACGTACCGAACCTACATACATCGGAAGTTTCAGCGTATGTGTCTGGCTCTTACCTTTTCCCAGATAGAAAGGACCTATAAACTTGACTACTGGTTTGAAGCGGTTTGCTTTTGCATCGGCAGGCTTCAATGTCGCGTCTCCACCTGTACTGAAAAGTGAACTGTAACTTCCGGCGGAAGCTCCCAATACATTATCATACATATCCCATGTCCGGATGCCGAGTGCTTCGCGTGAATAGAAATCATTCCATGGATCCGGGGTCTTGAAATTGGTAAGATCCAGCAAACCGTCGTCTACAATAGCTAATGTATAAGTCATCGGTTTTCCGGTTTTTTCGCTGACGGTCACATTGAAGTTGGTTTCCGGGCGTAACACTTCCGGCATCTGTATCTGCGGTTGCAACACCGTCTGACTGTTAGTCACGAATACCGGAACAACGCCGTACATACGGATAGGCAGGTCATTGACTGTTTGCGCGTGAGGCTGTAACAGACTGATATGCAGATATACATTCGGAGTCATCTCCGGTGTAATCTTGAATGTATATTTCGTATCTCCTCCGTTGGAAACCTCTATCCATTCTTGTCGTAATACGGTAGAACCGTTTTCTATGGATACCAGTGCACGTCCTCCCGCTGCTGCAGGAATGATTGCTGTGGCTGTTTCTCCTATTTCATAAGAATCTTTGTTCAGCGAGAAAGCAAGCATTTTGATACCGCTAGGATCAGTCTTGCTCGAACGTCCCCGCCATTCCGGCCAGTCAACATAAACTGTACCTCCGGTGGCATGTCCACTCTCTTTATCTTTCACGTAAACCAGGTAGCGTCCCCATGACGGATAATCGATACGGAATTTGAAAGATGCTTTTCCGCCTCTTGTCTGTAAATTGCCGCTGGCAACAGGAGTGATGGAACTATTGTTGATATACGTTCCGAAAGATTCACCGCTGTTTTCCCACCACCAACTCCAGCCGATGCGGTATATTTTGTATTCCAGATTAGAACTGTTCACTAACTGTCCCTGCGTGTTTACAGTTACAATATCGAATACATGATCTTTGTCAGTTTCAATATATTTGCCTTTTGGCTGGTTCAGATTGATACCGACATAAGAGGTGAATGGTGAGAATGGAATTGTTTGAGTGTAGATGCTGGCATCTCCTCCCGGTTCGAACACGCGGGTGGTGAAGGTGGCGTTCAGCATACCCGGTGCTTCCGTTGCGGTCGGAACTTTCAGCGTGACGCTTGCTTTTCCTTCTGCATCCAGTGTGCCATCAAATATATCGGTTTTGATAGTCGTGAAATCCGTAGCCGGATTGTTAAAGATATATTGTCCGTAATTCTTGAACTGTGTATTCACTTTCGATAAAGACATTTCTACTTTGGCTTTCAGTTTGGAGGCAGTTGCTCCTGTCAGCCAGGTTGAAGTGAGTGGGGCATAGAAATCCTTGTCCGTGGCTTGAAGAACCTTCGGCAATGCCAGATTTATTTTCAAGCGGTTGGGCTTTATGGTTTCGATACGCAGACCTTTGTGGAAGGTGGTTCCTCCCACCTTAATATACGCATTCCAAAGTCCGGTCGGGTCTGTTGTCTGTGTCGGAACGTCGAATGTATAGAATCCGTTCATTCCTTGTGTTGAAATCATTTTCGTGTAGAACTGTCCTCTCGGATTGTAAATCTCCAGTGCTACGGGGTGCTTGTCGGGGATTCTCTTTTCGCGGTCTTCCAATATAAAGGAAATGTGCAGCGTGTCTCCCGGGCGCCATACTCCTCTTTCGCCATATATAAATCCTTTCAGTCCCTTTTGAATATCTTTTCCTCCCACGTCGAATCTGCTGACGGACTGTTCTTCACCGTCCACAACGCGGACGTACGCTTTTTGCTTGTCCGATTCTGCCACGATAATGAAAGGCACACCGTTCGGAGTGATTTCAACGAATCCTTCTCCATTGGTTTCTCCTTTCCCTATGGGTTGTAACTGGAAATTATACGCTGTTACCTGTGCTTTCCCTATCGGTTTTGTATCCAAAATATTACTAACGGCAATCCACAGTTTATTCAGTGAGTTCCGTTTTACAATCATTCCCAGGTTGGAAGCAAAAACGTTGCAGGCAGCTGCCCGGTCTGAATCCATATAATAAGACGGATGGCAGGGGTTGTCGCGTTCCGTCCATCGGTACACACTCCAGTCCATTGTTCCGCCATTGTAATAATAGTAGGCTTCGGGGGTATTCCAGATTGCTTCATCTTCTTCGGACAAAACACTTCCACTTACTTTGGTCAGCCCGTCGGAGGTGCTGCTGTCGGCGAATTTCATATCCTGATTCTCGCCTCCTCCACAAGGATAAGCGGAGTATTCCTGACGAAATGAAAGTATGACACGATAGATGGCACCCGGTTCCTGGTGGATTAATCCGGCAAGGTCTATCGAGTAATCTCCCCAATGATGAATGTCTTTGGAAGCATCTTTGGCAAGCCATAATGTTTTCTTGTAAACCAGTCTTCCCGAACGGCGTAGCTCATTGGCCGAGGCCAATGAATTGGTTTGCATAAACATTAATACATTGTTCTCGAAAATGCGGATCACGCTCAAATCCACAGCGTATAGGTTGACAGCCCTGAAAGGAATAATCAGACTTTTCGAATCGGGCAGGATAGCGGCGGTAGTAGACATTTCCACTTGTGGCTTCAGACTTACTTCACTGAATGAGATCGTATGAGAAGTTCCCAACGCTTTACCTTGACTGTCTTTGACTCCTTCATGGATATTCAACGTCAGTTTGTTCTGTGTGTTTGCTTCGAAATAGATAAAAACTCTGTTCTCACTGATTTGGAAGATCGATGAGGAGATTTCCGGGATCTCAATCAGTCCTTTTAAATCTTGAGTAGTGGATAAGGGAGCGGAGAAAACAATCTCGATTCCATTTTCCGGTTGGTCGATGCGTTCGGCAGACATGAAACGGAAACAATCTTTCGCCGGTATCAGTACTTCTTCGCTTTGTTTACGGTCGATGCCGGCTGCGTTGCCGTTGGCTGTGATAGTCAAGGGGTAATCATCAGCTTCTCTGGGGATTTGTCTGATACTAAACAAATACCGGGTATGATTGTCGGTTGCGGTGACTTCCACCGGATAACTCTTTTTTCCGTCACTGGCAGTCAGCATCTTTTCTACCTCTTCCTTTTTCACTACGTCGCTGAAACGTATCTCTCCTTTAATATTTATTTCATTCGGTTGGGTAGCTGTAATCGGCAATGATTCCAGTTGCAGGGTGAAGTTACGTTCCTGTACACGGAATGAGAAGTTGAACTCTTTCAGCTTTTTGTCCACTTCGATGAAGTCTCCGAGTCGGAAAGTTCCTTCGTAAAGTGTTCCCGGTTTCAGCGCTCCTTCTTCGGGTACAAATTCAATGGTATTGTTGCTAACCCAATATGCTTTTCCTTTTAATGAAGGTGAGAAACTAAATGGGTTGTTTTTTAACTCATTGTTCATATCCACCATGGGTTGGTCGTGGGTCAGTTCTATACGTATGGTCGAATTTTGTGAGATGACTCCTCCCGTATACGCATTTACATACGGTGCATAATCGGCAGAAGGAATGATGTCTTTTTGAGTGCGTGTGCATGAATATAGGCCCACAGTCATCATGATAAGTAAGAATAGTCCGGTAGCACTGATGCTACGTGTAGTCTTTGTTTGTCCCATAGTGAGAAGTTTTTTATAGTTCAACAAACAAATATACAGTTTTTATGCTAAATCCTTTGTTATTCTGATTATTTTTGCAAGTTCTTAATCAATTTATTTATGGGGAAAAAGAAAGAATACAAAGAGGCCAATCGGCGATTTTTGAAAAAACTGTCTTTTCAGGAAGGTGTTTTCGCGTTGCCGTGTGGAATCTATTACAAAGTTTTGGAAACTGGCGAAAGTACGATTTCTCCGGGTGCGCGGAGTATTGTTACCGTGCATTACAAAGGAAGTCTGATTGATGGTCGGGTGTTTGATAATTCTTATGAGCGTACTTGTCCCGATGCCTTACGTCTTAGTGATGTAATAGAAGGGTGGCAGGTGGCACTTCAGAAAATGCATGTTGGTGATAAATGGATTATTTATATTCCTTATGCAATGGGATACGGTATCAAATCTTTTGATTCTATTCCTGCTTACTCGACATTGATCTTCGAAGTGGAACTGCTTGGCGTTGCATAGAACATAAAGATGATCTATATACAATCAGATACATGGATATTTTTCTTTTAGCTTTTTCATAAAAGACTTGCTTACTTGTAAAAGTTCCATCTCATTAAATGGAGGAAGCAATATGCAATTGTTGTCTTCAATCGAAACCAGATAGCTTATATTGATAATGTGTGACTGGCTAATCTGGATAAGATAGGGATGCAGACTCAATATATTTTGTGAGTTTGTATTTCTTTTGAGTGCCAGGGTATGATTATTATTTAATACAGCTTCCCATAGTTTACTCTTGGAGTTATACCGGAAATAGCCAATCTGTTCTAAATGGATTAGTTGCAAGTTTCCAGTAATGGTAGTATATAAAAAGATCTTTTCTTCTTGATGTTTTTCTGTGTTGGTGTGATTACAATTGTCAATATTCATATTCTATTTATCTTAGTATTCGATTAATCTGTTGATGATGCCAACGTCGTAGTTTTATTTTGCATCAAAAGTAACGGATTGCTTTTAGCTATAAAAATAAAAAATGTCTCATTCCTGAAATGAGACATTTTTTACTATTAAGAATTGTGCTTTTAAAAAAAGAAATTATTGTTCTACTCTTTGATTCTCAATGAATTTACTGGGTGATACACCATACTTTTCTGAAAAGTTACGATAGAAAGTTGCCCGGGAGGTGAAACCGCATGCAAACATCAGTTCTTTTACATTACTCTTTGGATTTTCGGCGGCTAACTGTCTGAAATATTCCAGTCGAAGATAATTAATGTATTCCCGGAAACCTGTAAAGCCCTGACTTTTGATTGCTGCTGAAATATCATGTTCCTGTTTATTCAGGGACTTGGCTAAAAGTTCTATATTATACCGTTGATCGGTATAGGGATGCTGTTCCTGAAGATAGGCTTCAATCGTTGAGAAGAGCGGGAGAGTAGGAGATGGCTTTCCAGCTTGTAGCATTATAGTGCTTTCCGTATTCTTTGCATTATGAATCATGTTTATATGGTTCGAGAACGGATTCTCATAACGTAAATATTGTATGGAGAATAAGACCGTAAAAATGATTGCCATAATGCCGAACAGATTGAAAACAAATTCATTGATATTTAGAGTGAACAAAATGTATATCCCTAAAAATATGAATAGAAAACCGATGAATAGATACATGTTATTATTTATCCTGCGGTAGGTCTTGTTATTCATCATCGGATAAATAAGAAGAACGAGCGGGGTAAAAACGGATAAAAGGAATATGCAAGCCCTAAGCTTGACATCTATTTGATGGATATTCGGAATAATTTCATCTATGGAGTGGATGGGGGTGATATTCCCATTGAAACCTAAATAACTGATTCCTACCGTTATCGTAATGATAGGTAATAACAGAAAAGTAAATATCCTGAAATGGTTCAGATAGCCCGGCGATAAAGAAGCGATAGGGAACAGGGCTACAATATTTGCTAAAGCATACCATTTGAGCATTTTCTCTATGTTGAGCAATTCTGTGAAGTTGTATTCCGGAGTGTCTGTGACAATTGTCACCCATCCGATATTTTCCCATGAAAACATAATGCCGATGCCGGTTGCTATAATTCCCCAATATAATTTCGGATAATTGTCTTTAGCACGTATAATAAGGATGATTCCTATAATTAACGCAATCAGATCAAGTGTAAGCTCAATAGATAGATGTGTAATTCCCATTTTTTTGACGTGTTTCTATTCCTTGCCAGTCAGTGTGTAAATGTTTCCCGTACAAAGGTAGGCAAAATAGAAATATCAGGCAATAAAAAAGATATGGCTTTGGAGAAACTTAGTTGTGCGGCGATATGCTATATTTCTTTCGCTGAATCATTTTCGGCCAATTCTTTGATCTCTTTATTCAAAAATACAGAAAGCACAGTTCTTACTACAACCACTCCACCCAGGATTGCCAATTCGTCCAATGTTGGATCAACCACAGTTTTTAGTATGTCGGAAGCAATTAGAAATTCCAATCCAAGCAAAAGGTAAGTGCCAAAATCCGCCCTCAACTGCCGTATATTGTTAACCGTATATGTTCCGTTGAATCGTTTTATTTCATTGCGTAAAAAGGCGATGAAGCAGACTAATACTCCGTAAGTGACAATTAGCAGACTAATAACACTGATAATAGTGGCAAGTGTATTTAAGAATGTGAGTAGCATTGTTGTATAATGTTTTAGTATCTGTTATGTAAACAGGTGAAGTCATACAAAAGTTCTCGAATTAGCTACATTATTTGCTCTTTCAGGTTTATATTTGTATATTCAAGTTAAAAGCTACCTATTTGTCCAGTTTAAATAGTGTCTGGAGGGTATTCAAAGTGGGTTGAAAGTGGATGTAAATCAAACACTGATTGGTACAAAGGAGAAAGAAAAGATGATATGGTTTATATGAAGTAATACATTTCTGAATAAATTTATCCATATCAAATTATTACAAATAAAAAGAACTCCTGTAATCGTTAAGATTACAGGAGTTCTTTATCTATATAAAGTAACCTGAATTACTTACCTAAAGCCTGAGCAACATCAACCGCACAAGCTACTGTACATCCTACCATCGGGTTGTTACCAATTCCTAGGAATCCCATCATTTCTACGTGAGCAGGAACTGATGAAGAACCAGCGAACTGTGCATCAGAGTGCATACGACCCATCGTATCCGTCATACCATAAGAAGCAGGACCGGCAGCCATGTTATCCGGGTGAAGAGTACGACCTGTACCGCCACCAGAAGCAACAGAGAAATAAGGTTTGCCAGCAAGAACACGTTCTTTCTTGTAAGTACCTGCAACTGGATGTTGGAAACGAGTCGGGTTAGTAGAGTTACCTGTGATAGATACGTCTACACCTTCTTTCCACATGATAGCTACACCTTCGCGAACGTCGTCAGCACCATAACATTTTACTTTTGCACGAGGACCGTCAGAGTAAGCGATTTCGCGAACAACTTTCAGTTCACCTGTGAAATAATCGAATTGAGTCTGAACGTATGTAAAGCCGTTGATACGAGAGATGATCTGAGCAGCGTCTTTTCCAAGACCGTTCAGGATGCAACGCAACGGTTCTTTACGTACTTTGTCTGCTTTTGCAGCGATTTTGATAGCACCTTCAGCAGCAGCGAAAGATTCGTGACCTGCCAGGAAAGCGAAACATTTAGTTTCTTCGCGCAGCAACATAGCAGCCAGGTTACCATGACCGATACCAACCTTACGGTCGTCAGCTACAGAACCCGGGATACAGAATGCTTGCAAACCGATACCGATAGCTTCAGCAGCTTCAGCAGCGTTTGTGCAGTTCTTCTTAAGAGCGATAGCAGTACCTACTACATAAGCCCATTTTGCATTTTCAAAGCAGATAGGCTGAGTTTCTTCACACGTTTTATAAGGATCAAGTCCGGCAGCTTCGCAGATAGCGTTAGCTTCTTCGATGTCTTTGATGCCGTTAGCGTTCAAGGCTGCAATGATACCTTTGATACGACGGTCTTGGCTTTCGAATTTTACTTCTCTAATCATAGTTTCTTTCCTCCTTATATTATTCGTGACGTGGATCAATAGATTTAACTGCTCCCTGTTCTGCTGTTACGCGTCCATAAGTACCTGTAACTTTCTTCAAAGCTTCGTTAGCATCAGTACCTTTCTTGATTTCGTCCATGAACTTACCCATGTGTACGAATTCGTATCCGCAGATTTCGTCGTTCTTGTCCAAGAAGATTTGCTTGATATAACCTTCTGCCATTTCAAGGTAACGAGGACCTTTAGCCAAAGTACCATAAAGAGTACCTACCTGGCTACGCAGACCTTTACCTAAGTCTTCCAAACCTGCACCGATAATCAAACCACCTTCAGAGAAAGCCGATTGAGTACGTCCGTATACGATTTGCAAGAAAAGTTCGCGCATTGCAGTATTGATAGCGTCGCAAACAAGGTCAGTGTTTAATGCTTCAAGAACTGTTTTACCCGGAAGGATTTCAGAAGCCATAGCAGCTGAGTGAGTCATACCAGAGCAACCGATTGTCTCGATCAAGGCTTCCTGGATGATACCTTCTTTAACGTTCAGTGTCAGTTTACAAGCACCTTGTTGAGGAGCGCACCAACCGATACCGTGTGTCAAACCAGAAATATCAACGATTTCTTTAGATTTTACCCATTTGCCTTCTTCGGGTATGGGAGCCGGTCCATGGTTAGGACCCTTCTTTACAACACACATGTGTTCCACTTCGTGTGAATAAGTCATAATTAGCTCTTTTTTTAAGTGATATAATTAAAAATACGTAGTCACGATTCTCTAAATCGCCCACAAAGGTAGTCGATTTATTTGTTTCTGCAAATCGCCTTTTATTACTTTTTTGTGAAAAGTGACAAATCTGTTTACGTTTTTTTGTCGTTTGTAAAGTCGGGATTGCATTTGTGAAAGATTGAGACCGGGAGAACTATCTATTCTTTGCTTTGTTGTTATTAGAAAAAGAAAATTTATGGAACTGAATCAAGTAGATATACATTATTTAATAGCGGCAATTTGCGTTATTTCATCTGCACTTATTTTTTATACGATAGGTGTTTGGGGAGAACGTCTTCAAAGGAAATTAAAGTTTTGGCATCTCATTTTCTTTCTTCTCGGGTTGTTGGCTGATACGGTGGGTACAAGCCTGATGGAGCATATTGCCGAACTGACTCATCTGCATGACGAAATGCATACGGTGACAGGGGCAATTGCTATTCTTCTGATGTTTGTACATGCGTTATGGGCGATATGGACCTATGTGAAGGGAACGCCTATAGAAAAGAGACATTTTAATCGTTTCAGCATTGTAGTTTGGTGCATTTGGCTTATACCTTATTTAATAGGGGTTTATTTGGGGATGCGATTACACGTATAGGATTAGGCAGCAGATAAATAGGGGGAGAGGGATTATTCCGCTAAAAGCTTACGTTATTTAGTTCAAAAGGATACAAAAATGAGGGTGTTCGGAGAGGGGTGTACAAAGCGCTGAAACGCCCACCAGTAAAGGGGGAAAAGCCAATGAAAACCAGTAGAGTAGAGAAGAGAAGAGTAAAGAAGAGTAAGTAAAAGTATTATTTCTGTTATAAACAACAGCAATAATACTGGGCAGAGAAGATGGCTTTGGATGCTGCCGTTGTCGGTTCGGATCACTTCGTCGGTACCGTTTCTGTTCCCGTGTCCCTCATGAACTGTTCGTCCGGCAGATGACCGACTTTTGTCTGGTAGGTTGTTGATGCTCGCCCGGTAGGTAACGGACATTCA
>NZ_QTMW01000008.1:96994-221951 GCF_003604005.1 Bacteroides sp. OF03-11BH
AGGTAACGGACATTCACACGGTAGATAACCTACGTTTGTACGTTAGGTAAATTCTATATTATTTCACGGGCTACCGTTTCAATACTTGTTTGCTAAAGTATCATTTGCTTCAAAACCGTACCGGAAGGAATGAAACGGATTGATAATTGTTTTTAGTAAGATTGTAGGCGTATCATTATTAGATATGGGATTAAAGTTGTAACTTTGTTGCTTCAAATATTAAATGAAGATATGATCGAAGTTTTAGAGTCTGCTTTACAGAAGGCTGCGGGTGAAGGAATGGATGAATTTATCCAAGCGTTTACAGATAAATATAAAGAGATTGTCGGTGGCGAACTAACTGCCGAAACAATGCCTCTGCTGACAGGAGAACAACATTCTTTGCTGGCATATCAGATTTTTCGTGATGAAATAATGGTTGGTGGATTTTGCCAATTAATTCAGAATGGCTATGGTGGCTATATCTTTGATAATCCGTTTGCGAAAGTGATGCGTTTGTGGGGAGCGGAAGAATTCTCTAAATTAGTTTATAAGGCTAAGAAAATCTTTGATTCCAACCGGAAAGACTTGGAAAAGGAACGGACGGATGATGAATTTATGGCTATGTATGAGCAATATGAAGCTTTTGATGAATTGGAAGAGACTTATTTGGAGACAGAAGAGCAAGTAACAGCATTGATTGCGAGTTACGTAGATGAACATTTGGAACTTTTTGCAAAAATAATAAAGTAAAGGATGCAGTATTTTTTAAGTACTTGCATTTATTAATTATGAATTAGAATTTATATCTTTGCAAAATCTAAAAAATATGTTTATGAAACAGATGAAATTTTTCTTGGTGGCTTTGATGGCTGTGGTTATGGGTGTGTCGGTTACTTCTTGTATGAAAGGAGAAAATAATACAGTAGTACCTGTATATGGTGTGATTACTTTAGTAAATACATTCCCATACCAGTTTCAAGTAGAAGGTAGTAACGTAATATTTGAGGCTAGTTCAATGTCAATCCCTGGTTTATCTAGTGATGCATATAGTGGGGATATTGTTCTGCTGAATGCACAATATGATACGGAAACGCAACCTGTTGATCAGAACACAAAAAAGATCATTGTGGAAGCTGCTGGAGCTGAAAAGTTGAATGTTAACTCATACGTTTCTTCAGATGATGTAACGTATAATCGTTCTATAATTTCTCTGAGTAGATATGGCTCTAGTGTTTCACCTTATCTTTACAGTGCAAAATGGATAATATTTCCTATGCCTTTCTGTGTCGAAAAAGAAGAGAATGTGTCTAGTCATACTTTTTATTTAGTGTATGATAAGGAGAATACTGCAAATGATGATAATACTATGGTATTACGTTTACGCCATACTTCTACTGAAGATGCCGATAAAGAAAAGACTGTAGTGACTCGTTATAGGGCTTTTAATATAGCTAATGTTGTAAGTCGTTTTGAAGGTACTAAACTCAAAACTATTAAAATTATAGTACCAGAACAAACGGGTGATTCACCTAAAATTGAAGAAGGTTCAAATAATGGGTATAAGGATGCAACTTATACTATTAATGATTATGATAAATACGTAACTAACAATTGAACTACAAAGAACTATTTAACATAGCAATGAAATTGATTTCCTCTCCGGCCAAGGCTTGGGAGGAAATTTCTATGGAAGAGGATAGGCGAAAAGTATTTATGGCTTTTGTCTATCCTATGATTGGTTTATGCGGTCTGTCCGTATTCATCGGTTCGTTATTGACGAATGGGTGGGGAGGTCCGCAAAGTTTCCAGATAGCTATGACCAATTGTTGCGCCGTAGCTGTAGCCCTGTTCGGTGGCTATTTTCTGGCAGCTTATGCCATCAATGAAATGGGAACAAGGATGTTTGGTCTGCATAGCAATATGCCGTTGACACAACAGTTTGCAGGATATGCATTGGTTGTGTCTTTCCTGCTTCAGATAGTAACCGGACTATTACCTGATTTTAGAATTATTGCTTGGTTGCTGCAGTTCTACATCGTCTATGTGGTATGGGAGGGAGTTCCTATACTGATGGGAGTAGAAGAAAAACAACGATTAAAATACACCCTTTTGTCGTCTGTATTGTTAATACTATGTCCGGCGGTGATACAGATCGTGTTTAATAGACTGACGGCTATACTTAATTAATGAGTAAAGATGAAACAACCTCCTGTAAATATAAAGAATAAACGGGCTACGTTTGATTACGAGCTGATAGATACCTACACAGCAGGTATTGTATTGACCGGTACGGAAATAAAATCCATTCGTTTGGGAAAAGCCAGTCTGGTAGATACGTTTTGCTATTTTACGAAAGGCGAATTGTGGGTGAAGAATATGCACATCGCCGAATATTTCTATGGATCGTACAATAACCATACGGCACGTAGAGAGAGGAAGTTGTTGCTTAACAAAAAAGAATTGGAAAAACTTCAGCGGGAGATGAAAAATCCCGGCTTTACGATTGTTCCTGTACGCTTGTTTATCAATGAAAAAGGTTTGGCGAAACTGGTAGTCGCTTTGGCGAAAGGTAAGAAAGAATATGATAAACGGGAATCTATAAAGGAGAAAGACGACCGTAGAGATATGGCAAGAATGTTCAAGCGGTAACTAAAAACCGCTATAAGATAAACGCCGGACTGCGAAGAGTCTGGCAGATGATGGCAGAGTAGGTAATTAGGAATTAATGTGATAGGGTAATGAAAAAGACAATTTCTCAAGTCGTATCCGAGCGCATCCTTATTCTGGATGGGGCAATGGGTACAATGATTCAACAATATAACCTCAAGGAAGAAGATTTTCGTGGTGAACGATTTGCGCATATCCCCGGACAGTTGAAAGGGAATAACGACTTATTGTGTCTCACACGTCCCGACGTGATTCAAGATATTCATCGTAAATACCTGGAAGCAGGTGCGGATATCATCGAGACCAATACATTCAGTTCAACCACAGTTTCTATGGCTGATTATCACGTAGAAGAATACGTGCGTGAGATGAATCTTGCAGCCGTAAAACTGGCTCGTGACCTTGCTGACGAGTATACAGCCAAGAATCCCGATAAACCACGTTTTGTGGCCGGCTCCGTAGGACCTACCAATAAAACCTGTTCTATGAGCCCGGACGTGAACAACCCGGCTTATCGTGCTTTGAGTTACGACGAACTGGCTGCATCCTATCAGCAACAAATGGAAGCAATGCTCGAAGGTGGGGTAGACGCCATTCTGATTGAGACAATCTTTGATACCCTAAATGCCAAAGCTGCAATTTTTGCTGCCGAACAAGCCATGAAAATGACAGGCATAGAAGTGCCGATCATGTTATCTGTAACAGTGTCTGATATTGGCGGACGAACATTGTCCGGACAAACATTGGATGCATTTCTGGCTTCTGTGCAACATGCCAATATATTTTCAGTCGGTTTGAATTGCTCATTCGGTGCCCGTCAGTTGAAGCCGTTCCTGGAACAGCTGGCATCCCGTGCACCTTATTATATTAGTGCCTATCCGAATGCCGGGTTACCGAATAGTCTGGGTAAGTATGACCAGACACCTGCGGATATGGCTCATGAAGTGAGAGAATATATTGAAGAAGGATTAATCAATATTATTGGTGGCTGTTGTGGTACGACAGATGCTTATATTGCTGAATATCCCGCCCTTGTAGAAGGAGCTAAACCACACGTTCCTGCCTCTGCGCCGGATTGTATGTGGCTCTCCGGACTTGAACTGTTGGAGGTGAAGCCGGAAATAAACTTTGTGAATGTCGGCGAACGTTGCAACGTAGCCGGTTCGCGCAAGTTCCTTCGTCTCATCAATGAAAAGAAATATGATGAAGCCCTTTCTATCGCCCGCCAACAAGTGGAGGACGGTGCTTTAGTGATTGACGTCAATATGGACGATGGATTGTTGGAGGCAAAGACAGAGATGACTATTTTCCTGAATCTTATCATGTCCGAACCGGAAATAGCCCGTGTTCCGATTATGATCGATTCTTCCAAATGGGAAGTTATTGAAGCCGGACTGAAGTGTCTTCAGGGCAAATCAATCGTCAATTCTATTTCTTTGAAAGAGGGAGAGGAAGTTTTCCTTGAACATGCCCGAATCATCCGGCAATATGGAGCCGCTGCTGTGGTCATGGCGTTCGACGAGAAAGGACAGGCAGATACAGCCGCCCGTAAAATCGAAGTTTGCCAACGGGCTTACCTTCTTTTGGTTGACAAAATTGGTTTTAATCCTCACGATATTATTTTTGACCCCAATGTGCTTGCTGTAGCTACGGGGATTGAAGAACATAATAACTATGCTGTAGATTTTATTGAAGCTACCGCTTGGATAAAGAAAAATCTCCCTGGTGCACACATCAGCGGAGGAGTCAGCAACCTCTCTTTCTCTTTCCGTGGCAACAATTATATCCGTGAGGCCATGCATGCAGTGTTCCTTTATCACGCCATCCAACAAGGAATGGACATGGGGATTGTGAATCCGGGAACTTCCGTATTGTACACTGATATTCCGGCTGATGTCTTGGAAAAGATAGAAGATGTTGTCTTAAACCGTCGTCTGGATGCGGCGGAACGGCTTATCGAATTAGCGGAATCTCTGAAAGCAAACATGAGCGAAACTGCCGGACAACCGGCTGTCAAGCAAGATGCCTGGAGAGAAGGAACTGTTCAGGAACGTTTGAAGTATGCCTTGATGAAAGGAATTGGAGATTTTCTGGAACAGGACTTGGCAGAGGCATTGCCTCTTTATGATAAAGCTGTCGATGTAATTGAAGGACCGCTGATGGATGGAATGAACCATGTTGGTGAACTGTTTGGTGCCGGTAAGATGTTTCTTCCCCAGGTTGTGAAGACTGCCCGCACCATGAAGAAAGCCGTAGCTATCTTGCAACCGATCATTGAATCGGAAAAAGTGGAAGGAAGTGCTTCGGCAGGTAAAGTGCTACTGGCAACTGTAAAGGGGGATGTGCACGACATCGGAAAAAACATTGTAGCTGTAGTGATGGCCTGCAATGGTTATGATATTGTAGATTTAGGAGTAATGGTTCCTGCAGAAACCATCGTTCAGCGTGCTATTGAAGAAAAGGTAGATATGATCGGGTTGAGTGGACTGATTACTCCATCTTTGGAAGAAATGGCTCACGTGGCTGTTGAACTTGAAAAAGCAGGTTTGGATATTCCTCTTTTGATTGGTGGAGCCACTACATCGAAGATGCATACGGCATTAAAGATTGCTCCTGTTTATCATGCTCCGGTAGTACACCTGAAAGATGCTTCCCAAAATGCAAGTGTCGCTTCCAAATTGCTCAACCCGCAGGCAAAAGCCGAGCTGGTGAATGAATTGGAAACAGAATATGAAGCACTCCGTGAAAAGAGTGGGCTGATGAAGCGTGAAACTGTTTCGTTGGAAGAAGCACAGAAAAATAAGTTGAACCTGTTTTAAACATTGTCACAATGAAAAAGATTTTCTCTTTCTTATGTCTGATTGTAGCAGTCACTGCTATGACCTCCTGTTCTTCTGCAAAAGAAGAAAAAGGAACATCCGGAACCGGAAATGCTGTGTTGGATAATATTTTCGAGCGCAAAAGTGTGCGTGCTTATCTGAATAAAGGAGTAGAGAAAGAGAAAATCGACTTTATGCTTCGTGCCGGAATGGCTGCTCCTACGGGTAGGGATATCCGTCCATGGGAATTTGTGGTAGTATCTGATCGTGCCAAACTAGATTCAATGGCAGCAGCACTTCCTTATGCCAAAATGCTGACGCAGGCCCGTAACGCCATCATCGTCTGTGGAGATTCAGTACGCTCGTCATATTGGTATTTAGATTGTTCTGCAGCAGCACAGAATATTTTGTTGGCTGCTGAAAGTCTGGGATTGGGTGCTGTATGGACAGCGGCCTATCCTTATGAAGACCGTATGCAAGTAGTGCGTAAATATACTAACCTGCCCGATAATATTCTTCCGCTTTGTGTCATTCCTTTTGGCTATCCGGCTACAAAAGAGAACCCGAAACAGAAATTTGACGAGAAAAAGATACATTATAATCAGTATTAGTAAACAAAAGTTTTGTCTTTTCAATAATTTCCTTACATTTGCGTCCAAATTGATTAAAATCTGATACGCAAATGTTTGGAATAGACGACCCTTTTATTATTCTGCCTTACCTGCTTTCGGTGGTATGTGTGATTTTTGCTGCCTGGTTTGGGCTGAAATATTGGAATAAGGACGACGAAAAAGACGAAACCCGATGAATACATTTACTCTTGGACTAATTGTGGTAGCTTATCTGCTGTCACTGGCCTACCTCGGCTTTTTGGGATATAAGAAAACAACGAATACCAGTGATTATTTAGTAGGCGGACGTCAGATGAATCCTATCGTAATGGCACTTTCTTATGGTGCTACGTTTATTTCTGCATCTGCTATTGTAGGTTTTGGAGGAGTGGCGGCTGCTTTTGGAATGGGTATTCAGTGGCTCTGTTTCCTCAATATGTTTGTTGGGGTGGTTATAGCTTTTATCTTTTTCGGTTTGCGTACCCGGCGTATGGGGGCGAAGTTGAATGTGAGTACTTTCCCTCAATTATTAGGCCGTCATTTCCGTTCCCGTAATATACAGGTATTTATTGCTGCTGTTATTTTCATCGGAATGCCGCTTTATGCAGCGGTTGTAATGAAAGGTGGAGCCGTATTCATCGAACAAATCTTTCAGATTGATTTCAATGTTTCCTTATTGATATTTACCTTGGTTATTGCTGCTTATGTCATAGCAGGGGGAATGAAAGGAGTAATGTATACAGATGCTTTGCAAGGAGTTATCATGTTTGGCTGTATGTTATTTCTGTTGTTTTCTTTGTATCAGGTGCTTGATATGAACTTTATCGAAGCTAATAAAGAATTGACTGCCATTGCTCCGCTAGTTCCGGAAAAGTTTAAAGCGCTAGGACATCAAGGATGGACTGCAATGCCCATCACAGGTTCTCCACAATGGTATTCGCTGGTAACTTCTCTCATTTTAGGAGTAGGAATCGGCTGTCTTGCACAGCCGCAGTTAGTGGTTCGCTTTATGACCGTGGAGAGTAGCAAGCAGTTGAACCGCGGTGTATTTATCGGTTGTTTCTTTCTGATTATAACAGTAGGGGCTATCTATCATGCTGGAGCCTTGAGTAATCTTTTCTTCCTGAAAACAGAAGGAGCGGTTGCTACCGAAGTTGTGCAGGATATTGATAAGATAATTCCATATTTTATTAATAAAGCGATGCCCGACTGGTTTGCCGCACTCTTTATGTTGTGCATCCTTTCAGCCAGTATGTCTACGTTAAGTTCGCAGTTCCATACGATGGGTGCTTCGGTAGGCTCTGATATTTACGGAACTTATAAACCCCGTTCACGGAATAAACTTACCAATGTGATCCGTCTGGGCGTATTATTCTCTATCCTGGTCAGCTATATTATTTGTTATATGTTGCCTCATGATATTATAGCCCGCGGAACTTCTATCTTTATGGGAATTTGTGCAGCCGCTTTTCTTCCGGCCTATTTCTGTGCTTTATATTGGAAGAAAGCTACTAAACAAGGTGTCATGGCAAGTCTTTGGGTGGGAACAATCGGCAGTCTGTTTGCTCTTGTGTTTCTTCATCAGAAAGAATCTGAAGCATTAGGTATCTGTAAAGCGTTATTCGGACGGGATGTGTTGATTACCACTTATCCTTTCCCTGTGATTGACCCGATATTATTTGCCTTACCATTATCTGTATTGGCTATTGTCGTAATCAGTCTGATGACCTATAGGAAATAAGTATTAGGTATTACACCTAATACTTAATACTTTATCTCATGCTTTTATTTTCTTTTTGTAGGATTCGTAGCGCGACATAATATCTCGAACGAAATTGTAAGTCTCGATGCCACGGAAATATCCGTTTTTGCAGACAGGATCGTTGAAGTATTCTTGATTGCTTTTAAGCAAGATGAAGTTTTCTACATTATCTTTCCATACTAATTTGTTTTTCCCGTATTTTTCGGCTAGTGCCATTGCGTCATATATATGTCCCAAACCGGCATTGTAAGATGCCAGGATAAAATTGAGCCGTTCCTGCTTATCGGGAATCATGCTGAAACTCCGGTCGGTGGCAGTAATATATTTGATAGCCGCTTTCACACTTTCCTCCGGATTCTGCTCTTTGCCGGGAGGTACTCCCATTGCACGTGCTGTGGCAGGCATTAACTGCATGAGTCCTTTGGCACCTGCCCAAGATACAGCGGTAGTGTCAAAATTGGATTCTGTATACGCTAATGATGCAAGCATGCGCCAGTCCCAGCCGATGTCTTTGGAATACTTCTTGAATAAATGGTCATAATGAGATATCTTTCCTTCTTTTAAGGAGAGGATAGGAGAGTGCGGCATCATTTTACTATTCTCAAAATAACGTTTCATACTCGCTGTGTAAGCAGGAGAAGTCATGTTTTCCTGATGCCATTGGGTAGCAGCGGCTGCGAGCTCGGGGCTGTCTTTTCGTACCGCCCACGAAGAACGTTGATCGAAACTGATGGACAGGCCGATATTTAAATTGGGATAATAGGTCTTATTAAGTCTGGCTAAATCATTGTCGGCCACCGTATACAGAATTTTTCCTTGCGCTACTTGCGTAATCAAGTCCTCAATAGTGATACTGTCATTGGTGACTTCATGAATCCGGATACCTCCTCCTAATTCACTATTCAGATTGACGAGGCGGTCATAATATTTCCCTGGTTTTACGTATATATCTTTTCCGACCAGTTCGGTTACATCTTTCAACGGCTTCTGTTTTCCTCTTCCTTGCTGAACAATTACCTGGTGAGTAATTACATCTTCGCCACAATAAAGAAGACTGTCTTTCCACTCTTTGGTGATTGGCAGATTATAGGCAATCATGTCTCCTTCACCTGCCAATAATTTTTGGATCATTTCGTCGACGCTGTTGGCTACTTCAATCCTAAGTTTTAGTCCCAGGCTTTTGGCAAACTGTTCACTAAGTTCATATTGGAACCCCATTTCTTGTCCCCGGTAAATGAAATAGGAAGTAGAGCTATATAATGTCAATACAACGAGTTCGCCACTATCTTTTATTTGTGGAAGATCACGCGCTGTCTCATCCATCTTGTTATGATGCTTATTCCGGCATCCGAGCATACAACAAAATAGAATAAGAAATAAAGGAATACTCAGTGTCTTGACATTCATTTCTTAATTTTTAATTTTTAATTCTTAAGGTGCTTCTTGATGTACATAGTCAGTATATCAATAGCTACCCTATTACTGCCTCCTTCCGGTACAATAAGGTCGGCATATCGTTTGCAAGGTTCGATAAATTGCAGGTGCATAGGTTTTAAAACCCGTGTATAGCGTTCCATTACAGCTTCGGCAGTACGTCCGCGCTCAATGACATCTCTCTGAATGACACGAATCAGGCGTTCGTCGGGATCGGCATCAACAAATATTTTGAGGTCCATCATATTGCGCAGCTTTTTATCACATAAGGCAAGGATTCCTTCAATGATAACCACCTCACGAGGTTCGATATGAATGGTTTCGGGCTGGCGCGTGCATGTGAGATAAGAATAGGTGGGCTGTTCGATACTCTTCCCTTCTTTCAGCGTCATGACATGCTTGGATAGCAGACTCCATTCAAAAGCATCCGGATGGTCAAAATTGATATTCTGGCGTTCTTCAACCGGGACATGACTACTGTCTTTGTAGTATGAATCCTGTGGTAAGAGTACTACTTCTCCTGCGGGGAGGCTTTCTATAATTTTCCGTACGACGGTGGTCTTTCCGGAGCCCGTTCCGCCTGCTATTCCTATAATTAACATCTCTTTAAATGTATATTTGAACCAAATAGAGTATTTTTGCATTACTATTAATGTGGTAAACGCATTAACAAGACAAATATAGAAACAATTCATTAAAATAACAACGTAATGGTAAAACACATTGTATTATTTAAGTTAAAAGACGAAGTTCCTGCTGAAGGGAAACTGGAAGTCATGACTAAATTCAAGGAAGCGATAGAAGCTCTTCCTGCTAAAATTTCTGTAATTCGCAAAGTGGAGGTCGGATTGAATATGAATCCTGGTGAAACATGGAATATTGCGCTTTACAGTGAGTTTGATACACTAGAAGATGTTAGATTCTACGCAACACATCCCGATCACGTAGCTGCCGGAAAGATTCTGGCTGAAACGAAGGAGAGCCGTGCGTGCGTAGACTATGAATTATAAACCTCAAAAATAAAGATGAGAAAAATAATTTCTTTCCTGCTTTTAAGCTTTGTTGTATATGCATTGCAAGCGCAGATCAAAGATCCGGTAAAGTTTAAAACAGAGCTGACAGCTCTCTCCGATACGGAGGCAGAGGTGGTGTTTACAGCTACCATGGATAAAGGTTGGCATGTTTATTCTACCGATCTGGGAGATGGCGGCCCTATTTCCGCAACATTCAATGTTGATAATAAATCGGGTGTCGAGCTTGTAGGCAAACTGAAGCCTGTAGGCAAAGAAGTATCTACTTTCGATAAATTGTTCGAAATGAAGGTACGCTATTTCGAGAATACAGCAAAGTTTGTGCAGAAAGTAAAATTCACGGGTGGAGCTTACGCAATCGAAGGTTATCTGGAATATGGAGCTTGTGATGACGAGAGTTGTCTGCCTCCTACTCAGGTGCCGTTTAAGTATTCCGGAGTAGCAAAAGCCGGAAATGCCGCTGCAACAAAAACAGAGCAACCGGAGCAAAAGGTAGCGGATAAGCAAAAAGAAGAACCCGTTCCTGCTGCTACGAAAGATTCTTCTGCGATGATGGAACTGGTGCCTGCAACTACAACCGAAGCTGCTACGGATATTCAGCCTGCTGTTGCATCGGGTGATCTTTGGAAACCGGTAATCAGTGATTTACAAGCCTTAGGAGAAGAACATGGTCAGGAAGACATGTCCTGGATATATATATTCATAACAGGTTTTCTGGGTGGATTATTGGCATTGTTTACCCCTTGTGTATGGCCGATTATTCCGATGACAGTCAGTTTCTTCTTAAAACGTAGTAAAGACAAAAAGAAAGGAATTCGTGATGCGTGGACATACGGTGCATCTATCGTAGTGATTTATGTGGCATTGGGCTTGGCTATTACTTTGATTTTCGGAGCCAGTGCATTAAACGCTTTATCTACCAATGCTATTTTCAACATTCTCTTCTTCCTGATGCTGGTGATTTTTGCTGCTTCATTCTTTGGAGCGTTTGAAATCAGGCTGCCGTCGAAGTGGGGAAATGCAGTAGATAGCAAAGCTGAATCTACGACCGGATTGCTAAGTATTTTCCTGATGGCTTTCACGCTTTCATTGGTATCTTTCTCTTGTACAGGTCCGATTATCGGCTTCTTGCTGGTACAGGTATCTACAACAGGAAGCGTAGTTGCTCCGGCAATCGGTATGTTAGGATTTGCCATCGCTTTGGCATTGCCGTTTACACTCTTCGCCCTGTTCCCGTCTTGGCTGAAATCGATGCCAAAGTCCGGCGGATGGATGAATGTTATCAAGGTTACGCTGGGTTTCCTCGAATTAGCATTTGCACTTAAATTCTTGTCAGTTGCTGATTTGGCTTATGGTTGGAGATTGCTTGACCGCGAAACATTCCTGGCTTTATGGATTGTCATCTTTGCTTTGCTTGGATTCTACCTGTTGGGCAAGATCAAATTCCCGCACGATGACGATGATAATAAGGTGGGAGTAACCCGCTTCTTTATGGCGTTAATCTCTTTAGCATTTGCCGTATATATGGTTCCCGGTTTGTGGGGAGCACCATTGAAAGCCGTATCTGCATTTGCTCCGCCTATGCAGACGCAAGATTTCAATCTGCATAAGAATGATGTACACGCGAAATTCGATGACTATGATTTAGGAATGGAATATGCCCGTCTGAACGGAAAACCGGTTATGCTCGACTTTACCGGATATGGTTGCGTAAACTGCCGTAAGATGGAAGCAGCGGTATGGACTGACCCGAAAGTGAGTGATTTGATTAATAACGACTACGTATTGATTACACTTTATGTAGATAATAAAACTCCGTTGACTGAACCTGTGAAGATTATCGAAAACGGTACAGAACGTACTTTGCGTACTGTCGGCGATAAATGGAGCTATCTGCAACGTGTGAAATTCGGAGCTAATGCCCAGCCTTTCTATGTATTGCTGGACAATCAGGGTAAACCGTTGAATAAGTCGTATGCTTATAACGAAGATATTCCTAAGTATATTGAATTCTTACAGACCGGATTGGAGAATTATAAGAAAGGAAAATAACGATTTCTCCGATAATGACCAATCTTGGACAATGAATAAAAAAGCGGTTTCATCTTTTCGATGAGGCCGCTTTTTGAATAGAATAAATTGAAATTTTAGCGAAAATTACATGGGTACTTCTATTAATAGAAGTTGGGTTCCTTTTAATATATGTATCGGGAATTCTTTTGTATCCCAAACACCGATACCATCACGTTTGGACAGCCGTTCTTCCGCCACTGTGATTTCTCCTTCAAGTACGAAGATATATACCCCGTTACCTTCCTGATGCATCTTATATTCGATTGTTTTTTCCGTATCGAAACTTCCCATAGAGAACCATGCATCTTGTTTGATAGAAGCTGGAGTCTTCCCGTTCGGAGACAGGATTAGCGCCAGTTCATTTGGTTTCAGGAGCGGACGAATATCGAAGTTGTTATACTCCGGTTTGGTGTTTTCAACTCGTGGAAATACCCATATCTGCAGGAATTCCAGTTGTTCTTTATCACTGCCATTGTATTCACTGTGATAAATGCCGCTGCCTGTACTCATAACCTGAATATCACCCGGAGTGATGGTTTTTGTGTTTTGTACACTGTCACCATGTTTCAGGTATCCTTTTAGGGGGATGGAAATCACTTCCATATTTTTATGCGGATGTGTATCGAATCCCATAGACGGGTCTACACTGTCATCGTTCAGCACTCGTAATGCTCCGAAATGAATTCTTTCCGGATTATAATAGTTGGCAAAACTGAATGTGTGATGGGTCTTGAGCCAGCCGTGATTGAAATAGCCTCTTGATGAAGCTCTGTCGATTACTTTTTTCATAATCTTCCTTTCTTTTTTAATAGAACTTTGGTGTGCGTCTTATTTGCACTTTACTATTACTAATAACAATGGAAAGGTAGATAAAGTTCTTAACGGGAGATTTAATAAGAAGGGAGCTTTATTTTTTTATTTCAGAAAAAATACATACGTTTGTAACATCATAACAATACCTTTGTGGCCAAAAATAAAGAAAGTATGTACGCAACAGACACTCTAATGGATGAACGGGAAGTGGTTCTCCGTCTGATAGACGGAGATGAAGAGGCCTTTTGCGAACTTTATGCCGCTTATAAGAATCGTTTGCTCTACTTCGCCCTGAAATTCGTCAAGTCGCATGAATTTGCGGAGGATATATTTCAGGATGCGTTTACGGTAGTTTGGCAAACCCGTCGTTTCATCAATCCCGAAGCCTCTTTTTCTTCCTATCTTTATACTATTGTGCGTAATCGTATTTTGAATCAGTTGCGGGATATGGCTAATGAAGATCAGCTGAAAGAGCAGATTCTTTCTCAAGCGATCGATTCAACGAACGAAACGAATAATCATATTCTGCTCAATGATTTGAAAGAGATTATTGCCCGTGCATTGGAGCAATTAACGCCCCGCCAGCGTGAGGTATTTAAAATGAGCCGTGAACTACAGATGTCTCATAAAGAAATAGCCGAAGCATTGGGCGTTTCAGTTCATACAGTGCAAGAACATATTTCTCTTTCTCTAAAAGTGATTCGTTCCTATTTGACTAAATATTCAAGTACATCAGCCGATGTACTTTTGATTCTATTGTGCTTGAATTTATAATAAATGTTAATCACACCCTAGCTCTTTCTTACTTTTGTGTATTACTTATACAAAGGGAAGGAAATTAATATCCTTATTTTGAATATATGATGAAAGATACTAAAACAGAAAAAGATAAATTGCATCGCTATCTGGATGATCTTTATACCCGGGATGATGCTTCACAGTTGTTGCAAAGTATTAAGGATTCAGAAAACCAAGATATATTGGACGAACTGGCAGCAGAGGTTTGGGAAGAATCCGGGAACCTGCAACCTGGTAATGATTTGGAGCGGGAAAAATATAAGAGAGAGGCACGCCAATTACTGAAACGTATTGAACACAAAAAACGTACATGGTTCCGCCGGGCTTCTGTGGTGGCAGTCAGTACAGCGGCTGTAATAGCCATTATCATAGGGAGTGTCAACTTTTTCCGGTATATGAATGAACGACAGGTCACATTGGCTGAAATTACCACTTCCTTTGGTGAGAAAAGACAAGTGACTTTGCCGGACGGGACTCTTTTGGTTCTGAACTCTTGTTCGCAAGTGCGTTATCCGGATCGTTTTGTTGGAGATCTCCGTGAAGTGGAACTTGAAGGAGAGGGATATTTCCGTGTTGCCCGTAATGAAAAGATGCCATTTGTTGTGAGGACGAAGCGACTGGATGTTCAGGTGTTAGGTACCCGGTTTGATGTAAAATCCTATTCAACAGATGAAATAGTGTCTGTGAGTGTGGAGAGTGGTAAGGTGCAGGTCGATTTGCCGGAAGCGATGATGAGGTTGACTGCTAAAGAACAGGTGCTTATCAATACTGTTTCCGGAGAATATAGTAAGAAAACAGAGGATAGGGGAGTGGCTGTCTGGATGAAAGGTGGGTTACGCTTTTACAGTACACCTATCCGCGATGTGGCAAAAGAACTGGAACGGGTATATAATTGCCGGATTACTTTTGCTCCCGGTCAGGATTTCAACAACTTGATTACCGGCGAACATGATAACAAGAGTCTGGAAGCGGTACTTAAATCCATTGAATTTATCAGCGGTGATATCAAATATAAGAAAGAGGGCATCAATGTACTTCTTTATAAAGAATGAGATGAATAATAGATAATGTTCAACCTTTTAAAAAATAATAGATGAAAACAGCTCCTTCATGAACCTCCCCAAAATGATAGAAGCACTCCAAAGGAATGCCTCTATCCGCAATCCGGACGGATATTCATAAGCTTCGACCCAAATGAATAACGTATCGCGCATTGCTTGTTTTTAATAACTTTAGTCAATTACTAAAACGCACAAATTTATGAATAATCTTCTTATTTGTAAAGGGATAAGTAAAAATAGCTGTTCGTTTTTAGCTTTTTTACTATTCACCTTCATTTTAATAGCTCCGGCTGCTGCTCAGACATTGAAAGAGCATGATATTACGCTTCGTGTGCAAAACGAGCCGGTAGAGAGTGTTTTCAATAAAATCAGCAAACAGACTAATTTTAAGTTTCTCTATGATCAGGAGACGGTGAACAAGGCTCCGAGAGTTTCTTTCGACATTAAAAATGCTTCATTAAAACAGATTCTGGGAGAAATTACTTCCCAGGCCAAGCTTTATTTCAATAGGACCGATCATACAATTGCTGTCAGCAAACAGCCGCTTAAGAAAGAAGAAACTGCTCAACGTGCGCGCACTATCCAGGGAATAGTTGCAGATGATAAAGGAGAACCGGTGATTGGTGCCAGTGTGCAGATTAAGGGAGAAGGCAGTGGTACGATTACCGATATTGACGGACGTTATTCATTAATGAATGTACCGGAGTCTGCAACATTGACTATTTCTTATATTGGATATAAAACGGTAAATATCTCTGCAAAGGATAAAAATACGGCGAAAATCACGTTGGTAGAAGATAGTAAGATGATTGATGAGGTAGTAGTGGTGGGATATGGAGTTCAGAGAAAAAGAGACGTCTCTACTTCTATTTCTTCCGTGAAAGCTGAACAAATTGCGGATGTTTCTGCTTCAGACTTTCGTCAGGCGTTGGCAGGTAAGATGCCGGGGGTACAGGTTACACAGCCAAGTGGTGATCCGGAGGGAAGTGTAAGTATCCGTGTTCGTGGTATCAGTACGGTTAATGCCGGTAGTGATCCTCTTTATATTATTGATGGCATGCCGGTGGAACGTGGATTTGCCAATCTGAATAATAATGATGTCGAATCTGTGGAAGTTTTGAAAGATGCTTCGTCGGCAGCTATTTATGGTAGTCGCGGTTCCAACGGTGTAATTATTATCACGACCAAGCAGGGACAGTCGGAAAAGATGAAAGTGCAGTATGATGGATATTATGGTATCCAGAGTGTTTCGAAGAAACTTTCAATGATGAATGCATATCAGTTTGCCGAATTTGCAAAGGATGGTCATGACAACGCTTATCTGGATGCTAATCCCGGAGGTTCACCGGATGACCCGAATGGAATGCGCCCGAATTCATGGGAACGTATTCCTACCGAACTCTTTCCCTATCTGAATGGTGATAAGGGGTTGACGGATACGGATTGGCAAGATGCTATTTTTCGTACTGCTGCTACTACCAGCCACAATGTTTCTATTTCCGGCAGAGGAAAGACAGTCGGCTATTTCATTTCAGCCAACTATTATGATAAAGAAGGTATTATAATTAATTCCGACTTTAAGAAATATAGTATGCGTATGAATTTGGACGGGAAATATAAAAGACTGAAATTCGGTTTGAATTTTTCTCCTTCCTATTCTACTTCCAATCGGGTAGATGCTTCCGGATCTAATGGTATTGTGCAATCGGCATTGATGATGCCTCCGGTATGGCCGGTGTATAATGCGGATGGCAGCTATAATTATCAGGGAAACGGCTATTGGAGAATTGGAAATGACTATCAGCATAATGCCGTATTGAACCCGGTAGCCATGGCAAACTTACAATCGGATGTTGTAGACCGTATGGCGATTGTCGGAAAAGTTTTTGCTGAATTGGAGTTGTATAAGGGGCTTACTTATAACATTTCTTTTGGTGGCGATTATTATGGTTCGCATAATGACCAATATCGTTCTTCGGAACTTCCTTTATTGGGACAAAAGTATTATGATGTAAAGTCAAATCCGACAGCCTACAGTTCATCAGGTTTTTATTTCAACTGGTTGGTGGAGAATAAAATCAATTATAACACAACGATTAAAGATGCTCATTCCATCAATGTGGTCTTAGTACAGTCGGCTCAAAAAGAGACATATAAAGGAGATAATGTGACGGCGACCGATTTCCCGAACGACTATATACAAACAATTTCCGGAGGTACGGTGACGAAAGGTGCATCCGATAAAACCCAATGGACGATTGCTTCTTATCTGGCGCGTATGCAGTACAGCTATAAAGGTAAATATATGGCTTCGGCGGCTATTCGTGCAGACGGTTCTTCCCGTTTTGGCAAGAATAATCGGTGGGGATATTTTCCTTCAGCTTCTTTGGCGTGGAGAATAAGCGGAGAAGACTTCTTTATGAAGGCTAAGTGTCTGTCGTTTGTTGATGATTTGAAGTTAAGAGCGAGTTATGGAGTGACCGGTAACTTCCAGATTGGTAATTATGATCATTTGTCTCTGATGGCTTTGGATAATTATGTGCTTGGCACAGGTAACGGACAATTGGTGAATGGTTATAAGCCAAGTACCATAAAGAATGAAGATTTGAGTTGGGAAAAGAATGCGATGGTGAATGTGGGTGTTGATTTGCAGATGTTCAAAGGATTGCTGGGACTGACTGTGGATTATTATAATACCAATACCTCTAATATGTTGTTGAATGTACCAGTTCCCCACTTGACCGGATATAGCACTGCATTGATGAATATCGGTAAAGTGAATAATAGGGGATGGGAAGTTGCTTTGACCTCACAGAAGAATATAACTAAAGATTTCGGTTATTCGTTTAATGCTAATTATGCCACTAATACGAACGAAGTGAAGGCACTCGGTCCGGGTAATGCTCCTATCATATCTACCGGTAGCGTAGATCATGCTTATTACATAACGAAAGTCGGTGAACCCATCGGATGTTATTATCTGTTGGTGCAGGATGGAATTTTCTCCAATGAAGAAGAATTAAAAAAGTATCCTCATTTCAGCAATACCCAGCCGGGAGATTTCCGCTTTGTGGATGTAGACGGGGATGGAGTGATGGATTTGGATAAAGATCGTACAATCGTGGGTAACTATATGCCCGATTTTACCTATGGGTTTGGTGGTAAAGTCTGGTTTAAGGGATTTGACCTTGATTTTAATTTTCAAGGAGTATATGGTAATGAGATTCTGAATCTGAATCGTCGTTACATTGATAATCTGGAAGGTAATACCAATGGCACCACTATAGCCTTGAATCGTTGGAAAAGTCCGGAAGATCCGGGAAACGGTCAGGTGAATCGTGCCAACCGTAAGTCAAAGGGGTATAATGGTCGTACTTCAACCTGGCATCTGGAAGATGGTTCTTATCTGCGACTGCAGAATGTGACACTAGGATATACCTTGCCGAAGAACCTGACTCAACGCTTTTTCGTGGAAAAATTAAGAGTTTACGTTTCCGGACAAAATTTATGGACTTCGACTAATTATAGCGGATATAATCCGGAAGTAAATGCACGTCCGAGTAATTCTCTTTCACCGGGTGAGGATTATGGAACTTATCCATTAGCTAAAACATTCTTGTTTGGGCTAAACATAACACTTTAATCATCCTTTAAAATACACGTTATATGAAAAAATATAAACTAATACTATTCCTGTCAACTGCCTTGTTATCAGTTGCTTGTACAGATAGTTTCTTCGATTTGGAACCGAGTAGCAGTGTGCCTACCGACAAGGTATATAAGACAGCGGAAGATTTTAATGTAGCTGTGATAGGATGTTACTCCAAATTGCAGACACAAGTTTCCTATTTTACAGAGTGTTGCGAATATCGGAGTGATAATTTGACATTGAGTGCGCCCACTGCCGGAACACAAGACCGTTATGATATCGATCAGTTTGCAGATAAAGCCTCTAACGGAATTTTGGAAGATGCCTGGGCGAACTTTAATAATGGAGTCTATCGTTGCAATCTTGTATTAGATAGAATTGATGAGGCCAACTTCGACGCAACTCTGAAAAAACAATATAAAGGCGAAGCTCTTTTTATCCGTGCCCTTACTTATTTTAATATGTATCGTTTATGGGGAGGGATACCGATGACTAATAAAGTGGTGACGGTGGCTGAAGCTCTTAAAATCGGGCGCAGTTCCGATCAACAGGTTTATGATTTTCTTGTCGGTGATTTGAATCAGGTTATTAATGAAAATATGTTGCCGTCTTCTTATACAAGTGCCGATATGGGACGAGTGACTTCCGGTGCTGCAATGGCATTGCTCGGCAAGATTTACCTGACTTTCCATAAATGGACGGAGGCTCGCAATGTGCTATCTCAACTAGTGGGTCGGTATTCTTTAATGACTACTCCCGAACAGGTGTTTGACGTGAACAATAAAATGAACGATGAGATTATTTTTGCTGTTCGCTTTAATAAGGATGTTGAAGGAGAAGGACATGGATATTGGTTCTCTATTATTAATCTGACTGATGATACCAATCAGACAAAGTCTCTGAAAGAGTGCTACAAAGATGGGGATAAGCGCAAGAATCTGATTACCTATGTAAAGGTGGAAGATAAAGTATGCGTGATGAATAAATTTAAGGATGTCAAAAGTGCGACCTATAATACAGTCGGTAATGACCAGATTATTCTCCGTTATGCCGATGTGCTGTTAATGTACGCTGAAGCTTTGAATGAAATCAGTTATAGTAATTTGCAGAATTCAGAAGCTATGGTTGCTTTGAATGCTGTGCATACTCGTGCCGGATTGTCTCCGCTTCAGATAACAGAGCTTCCCGATCAGGATAGCTTCCGTAAAGCGATTATGTTGGAACGTCAACAGGAGTTTCCTTATGAAGGACAGCGTTGGTTCGATTTGGTACGTATGGGAGGTGCTAAGGAGGCTATGAAAGCAGAAGGACATATTATTCAGGACTATCAATTCCTGTATCCTATTCCAAAAACGGAGTTGGAAAGAATAAACAACACAGAACTGTTGTGGCAGAATACGGGATATTAATAGGATTAAACTAAAAGAAATCAAACGATGAAAAAAATACTATATAGCTTGTTGTTTATTTTCACGGTAGTCTTTACTGCTTGTGAAGAAGATCTGCCAAAGGCAAGTTTCGATTTATATGAACTGAAGTCACTAACGGCAACAGCCGGAGATATGAATGTGACTCTTTCCTGGGAAGCATACGAGAATGCCCGTCCGAATGAATATTTGATTCTTTGGACTTCCGGATCATCAGAAGCGGAAGGAGGCGAGATGACTGTGGATGCAAAAACAATGACTGCCACTATCAATAATCTGGTGAACGATGTTGCTTACACTTTTTCTGTGCAACCTCGTTATGCGGGAGGATTGGCCAGTAAAACTACTGCTACCTGTACACCGAAGAATGCAAGATATCCGATTTCTGATCTGACGGCAGCAGCCGGCAATGAAAGAGTGCGTTTGAGATGGACGAAACCTGCGAGTGAACGTTTCACTCGCTATCAGGTTACCGTGAATCCCGGTAATCAGATTATCAATCTGGATGATACTTCATTGGAAGAATACATCGTTGATGGTTTGACTAACGATCAGGAATATACATTCAATGTAGTCTGTGTTTATCCTACAGGCAATTCTATTGCGGTGGAAACTTCTGCTACTCCCGGATTGATCTATCCTATTCTCGCTAGTACGGAACTGGTTGTGTGGGAGCCTTCTACCTTTGCTTATAACGATATGTATTTCATGGCTGGTGAAGTGAAATCGGTAAGTTGGGATTTTGGTGATGGTACGACATCGGGAGAAAACAATCCGGTGCATGCTTTTACTACTACCGGTACTTATACAGTGGCTGTAACGGTGACTTATGTTAATAATACCACCGAGTCGGGCAGTCTGACTGTCACGGTCGGCAATTATAAATGGAATTCTGTCGATTTGAACTTCGGTGGACTTACCGGATATGTAAAGACCTCCAATCCAGTGTTCTCTCCGGATGGAAAAACAATGTATATCCCGACATCTACTCCTGCGGGTCATTTATTTGCTATTGACGTAGTGAGCGGTGAATTCAAGTGGGTGTTTGCTATCAGTCAGATAACTTATGGCGGAGGTGCGTTGGTGGCTCCTGATGGTACAATCTATCAGTGTGTAAGAAATGCCACTATTAATAATGTATATGCTATTAATCCGAACGGAACTCAAAAGTGGGCAGTAAAATTGGATGCTGCGATAGGAGCTTTCCCTGCATTGTCGGCCGATGGTGTTCTTTACTGTCTCACCAATAAGAGTACGTTGTATGCGCTGGATGCATCCAGTGGTGCTATTAAATGGCAACAATCGCTTGACGGAGCAACCGGTAGTGCTGTGGCTATTGATAAAGCCGGAAATGTTTATGCAGGTACAAGTGCAGCCATTTATTCTTTTAAACCGAATAAAGAGCAGAATTGGAAATTGGAAGAAGTGAATGTGACAGAACAGGCTACGTTTGCTTTGAAGGATCAGGTACTTTATGCGACTTTGAAAAACGGAGGACTCGTTGCTGTTGATATGACAAACGGAACAAAGAAATGGACGTATCCGACTACAAAAGGAGATGCTTATTTCCCGATTGCTGATAAAAATGGCAATGTCTATTTTACTGAAAAAGGATCGCAGACTGTTCATGCAGTAAATGCCAGCGGATCTAAAATCTGGGAGAAAAATGTGGGTAACAATTTGAACTACAGTGGAGGTGCTTTGAGTACGGATGGTATTCTTTATATAGGTACCCAATCGAATAACAAAGTGCTGGGACTTGACATCACTAATGGAAACATTGTTTTTGAAGAGACTGTGGGACAACAGGTCATGGCAGCTGTTAGCATTGGTCCGGACAGACGGCTTTATTGCGGAACGATCGGATCTAATAATATCGGTTCGATAAAGGCTTTTGCTGTCAATAAGACATTAGCAACAGACTCCTGGAGTATTCGTGGTGGTGATATTCAAGGTACAAACCGTCAAAAGTAAGCGATAATGAGAGTTCCTGTTTTTATCTTATTTATGGCGATGACAATGGGTTTATATGCACAGAAATATAAAGTAGGTACGACTACAGCTTTGTGGAAAGTACCTGCTTCCACAGACTTTTCTCAAGCTCGGTCTGTGGGGGTAGAGTATGTGGAAGTAGCATTTAACCAGTGTTATAGAGGAGTTCCGGCAGATGAAGTTGTTCCTCGTATCCGGGATATGAAAGCAAAAATTGATAGTGCCGGTATCAAGGTCTGGTCTATACATCTTCCTTTCTCACGCACGTTGGACATATCGGTGCTGGATGAAAAGAAAAGGAAAGAAAATGTAGATTTTATGGCGGAGATGATTGGACAGTGTGCTCAATTTCAGCCGAAATGTTTGGTATTGCATCCTAGTTCTGAGCCTATTACTGACAGTATTCGGGCACAAAGAATAACTAACGCTTCCAGGTCTATCGCTTATCTGAAAAAATATGCGGATCAAATAGGAGCACAGTTGTGCATCGAAAATCTGCCGAGAACTTGCCTGGGTAATACTCCTGAAGAGCTTTTGGAGATGATCAAAGATATTCCGGGTGTGAAGGTTTGTTTTGATACCAATCATTATACTAAAGGGACGACAGGGCATTTTGTAGAAACTGTTGGTGAACGTATAGGTACTATACACGCTTCGGACTTTGATTTTGTCAACGAGTGTCATTGGCTTCCTACACAAGGTGACATTCAATGGGGAAAGTTAATGCATGCACTCGAAGGAATCGGCTATGAAGGGGTTTTCATGTATGAAGCTACCAAAGACCATGAAAACGACAATACGCGTCCGACACCGGAACGGGTGGTTGAGACTTTCAATAAAATAATTAATGACTATAAAAATCAGAAATAAGATGGATATAATAAGAAAAATACAATATTTACTGTTTTGTCTTTTGGCAATAGGTTTTGTTGCTTGTGATGATGATGACAACAACAGTACCGAAACTGGTCATGAAGGAATTCTTACGCAATTGGCAGAGGAAGTAGATGCCACTGCACAACAGTTGTGGAGTTCTTCTCCTTTGATTGTCAATACCGGACGTACCACTACTTTGACCAAGATCCAGGGATATGCGGATAAGTGTAAAGATGATTATTTCATCAGTTATCTGAATGGCTTCGATCAGGCAAGTACGAGTATGGAAAAGTGTGATCCGATTATCTATTTTTATCGGAGTGCATTTGATCGTGTAATGGATGGAATTAAAAACTCAAAAGTAGAAAATGGTACGGCAGCGATCTGGTTACTCTATAATATGGGGTATGTGGTAAAAACTCCGTCAGGATGTTTTGCTATTGACATTTCTCATCGTTGGGCGAAAGAGCTGGCACCTTATATTGATTTTCTCTGTGTTACACACAAGCACTCCGATCATTATAGTAATGATCTTATCCAGGCTATGTTTGATTTAGGTAAACCGGTGTTATCCAACTATTTGAAAGACACGACATATCCTTATACTGCAAAGGGGGATAAAGATTATGAAATTGGAAAATTCAAGATTAAAACCTGTATCACTGACCATAACAATGCCGGGTTATCTAATTTTGTGACTGTGTTTTCGATCGATTGTGGGGAAGATACCGGTAATTTCGTTTTTATGCATGTAGGAGACTCTAACTATAAACCGGAACAATATACGAATCTGGCTTCTCATGTGAATGTTTTGATACCGCGTTATGCTCCCAATGCTCTGACCGAAAATAATATTCTGGGTTCAGGTGCGGGACAGGTGGAGCCCGATTATGTCTTGTTATCACATATCTTGGAACTGGCTCATGCAGGTGTTGATGAATCAAGATGGTCATTGGATATGGCACTCGAACGGGCTTCGAAGATTAACTGTGAACAGACTTATGTACCAATGTGGGGAGAAAAACTAGTCTGGAAAAACAATAAACTGAATTAAAATTCTTAATGCTTGAACTTATGAAACGGATATGTAACTTCATACTTCTTCTGTGTTTGGTGCAACTGGCTGTTGCTCAAAATAGAATAGCTGAAATCAGAGAAAATCTGCTGGGAAATCATCCAGATAAAATATTGGTTGTATCCCACCGGGCTGACTGGCGTAATGCCCCGGAAAACTCATTGCAAGGTATACAGAATTGCATTGATATGGGTGTCGATATGGTGGAGATCGATTTGAAACGAACCAAAGACGGACATTTAGTAGTGATGCATGATAAAACGATCAATCGTACCATGTCTGGAAAAGGACTGGTGGAAGATTATACATTGGCCGAATTGAAAGCAATGCGTCTTAAAAATGGAGTAGCTTGTAAGACAAGACATCAGATTCCTACATTGGAAGAAGTGATGTTGCTCTGCAAAGGTAAGATCATGGTAAATATTGATAAGGGGTATGATTATTTTCAGGAAGCTTATATTGTACTCGAAAAGACGGGAACGGTTGACCAGTGTGTTATCAAAGCCGGCCTTCCTTATGAACAAGTGAAAGCCGAAAACGGTGCTGTATTGGATAAAGTGATTTTTATGCCTATTGTACAGTTGCATAAAAAAGGAGCCGAAGCTATTATTGACAGTTACAAGACTCACATGAAGCCTGCTGCTTATGAGTTAGTGTTTGATAATGATAGTCCTGAGGTGCTTAACCTGATAAAAAAAGTGCGTGATACGGGTTCTAAGTTGTTTATAAACTCTCTTTGGCCCGAATTATGTGGTGGTCATGATGACGACCGTGCAGTAGAACTTCATCAACCGGATGAAAGCTGGGGATGGATCATTAATCAGGGAGCCAAATTAATTCAAACTGACCGTCCTGCCCTCTTATTGGAGTATCTGCGCAAAAAGAAACTTCACGACTAAATAGACTTTTTCATGTTGAAACAACTTATAAACTTTTACAAGGTCTCTTCACCGAGACCTTGTAACGGGGAAGCTTTGTCTTCATCCGGCTCACAACATCTTCATTCCGATGCCCGTCGTCTGAAATACCTGAAATGGTCTACTTTCCTTTCAGCCACTTTCGGTTACGGCATGTACTATGTTTGTCGTCTTAGCCTGAATGTCGTGAAGAAGCCCATCGTAGATGAAGGAATTTTCTCCGAAACAGAACTGGGAATTATCGGTTCGGTATTGTTCTTTACTTACGCCCTTGGAAAATTTACGAATGGTTTTCTGGCCGACCGTAGCAATATCAACCGCTTTATGACTACCGGTTTACTGGTAACTGCTTTAGTGAACCTGTGCCTGGGTTTTACCCATTCTTTTATTCTGTTTGCTCTCCTTTGGGGGATTAGTGGCTGGTTTCAGTCTATGGGTGCTGCTTCTTGTGTAGTGGGACTTTCCCGTTGGTTCACGGACAAAGAACGAGGTTCCTATTACGGATTTTGGTCTGCCAGCCACAATATCGGTGAGGCGTTGACCTTCCTAATTGTTGCGTCTATCGTTAGTGTATTGGGGTGGAGATACGGTTTCTTCGGTGCCGGTATTGTTGGTTTGCTTGGTGCTTTAATTGTGTGGAAGTTCTTCCATGACACTCCCGAGAGTCAGGGCTTTCCTCCTGTAAATGCTCCCAAACAGAAAGAGGAGATGAGTGTGGTGGAAACGACAGACTTTAATAAAGCCCAACGCCAGGTATTGATGATGCCTGCCATCTGGATACTGGCTCTTTCGAGTGCTTTTATGTATATCAGTCGCTATGCTATCAATAGCTGGGGTGTTTTTTATCTGGAAGCGCAAAAAGGATATTCCACGTTGGATGCCAGCTTCATTATTTCCATTTGTCCAGTCTGTGGTATCGTAGGTACCATATTTTCGGGTGTTATTTCTGACAAGTTATTTGGCGGTCGTCGAAATGTTCCCGCCCTGATTTTCGGATTGATGAATGTTCTTGCACTTAGCCTGTTCTTGTTGGTTCCCGGTGTACACTTTTGGATAGATGTGTTGGCTATGGTTCTTTTCGGTTTGGGTATCGGAGTTCTCATTTGTTTTCTGGGTGGCCTGATGGCAGTCGATATTGCTCCCCGTAATGCGTCGGGAGCAGCATTGGGGGTAGTCGGCATTGCCAGTTATATTGGGGCCGGATTACAGGATGTAATGAGTGGTGTTCTGATAGAGGGGCAGAAGACGGTTCAGAATGGAGTCGATGTTTATGATTTCACTTATATCAATTGGTTCTGGATAGGAGCGGCTCTGCTGTCGGTATTCTTTGCATTATTGGTTTGGAATGCAAAATCAAAAGAGTCAGATTAGTTTCAGGTATATTAGGTTAGATTGAAAAACACTTGTTTCCAAAAGAGGATAACAAGTGTTTATTTTCAATGGTATCGGTTTTTATTTCGGGAAGTTCGTAGCTACGATTCTTCCCGAAATGTTTTATCATATTTACCTCGTCTCTACCAGCCAACGATTGATATTGCGAGTTTCCGCACTAAATTCCACTCCGATTTTTATTATTTCCCGATGGTCTTTCTGATAAGGAATCAGATATCCTTTCTCGTCAATTTGCTTCATCGCTTCTTCTGCTGTTCCATTTAATTTGAACTCAAACACATAGACATATTTCGGCGTTTTAACCATAGCATCGGCACGTCCACGGGTGCTGCGCACTTCCGCTTCCGTGAATTGTCCCATCAATTTGAATACGAGATAGAAGATAACCTGATAGTGGCGTTCAGTCTGGTCATTCAATTCATACGGAATATCGGCAAAGAAAGCTTCCAGACGGGTGAGGAAAGATTCGTAATCACCTTTCTCCAATTCATCAATGAATTTTCCAATATAAAATCCCTGATCATTGTTCTTCATCGGAGTGTAGAATGGCACAAGAAAGTTAATGAATCCGTAACGTACCTCATCGTTAGGAAAGTCAAGTAAATAATTATTGAACCGTCTGTCGTAATCCTTAATAGTCAAATATCCACTTTGATAAATCAGCGGTACGGGATTATTAGCATCCATTCTGTATTCTGCAAAAGAAGATGCAGGTGCTTCTATGCCATTTAATAAAGTACGGAGATCATACTCACTTTTTTGCAGTAGTTCAACCAAAAATGTCGGTGTGCCAGTCTGGAACCAATAGCTACCCAACTCCAGTTTGCTGAAAGCATTCAACACACTGAACGGATTGAATACTCCTGCACCATCCGGATGAAAATGATAGCCGTCATAGTTGCGTTCCATTGCTGTGACTACCTCTTCTGGAGTCTGATGATTTTTGTGCCCGAAAACTTCAATTTCGGGTTCGAAAGTACTCTTTAGTTCTTCACGGGTGATGCCGCAAAGTGTGGCGTAAGAATAGTCGAGACTAATATCATTCAACTGATTCAAATCGCTGAATACGCTGACTTGTGAGAACTTCGTAACTCCGGTCAGGAAAACAAAACGGAGATATGCGTCGGCGCTTTTTAGTACTCCATAAAAGGCTTTTAATGTCTGACGATAGTCTTCGAATAATTTCGGACGGGTAATAGCCTGCAAAAGCGGTTTGTCGTATTCGTCCACCAATACGACGACACCTTTTCCTGTTTTCAAGGAAGCTTGTTCGATTACATAACTAAAGCGCTCCTCAGGGCTACGGTCTTTTTTCTCATTGCCGTAAATAGCTTCCCATTTTTCTAAATATTGGTTTAGCATTGCAATTAAATCTGCTGCCGTTTCATATTTTTTGGCATTCAGATCAAGATGTAGAACAGGATGTTGTTCCCATTTCGTCTCCAGTTGTTCAATAGCCAAACCATCGAATAGCTCTTTTTTTCCTTGAAAATAAGCATCGAATGTAGAAATTAATAAGCTTTTACCAAAGCGACGCGGTCTGCTTAGAAAATATGGTTTTCCTAGGTTAGCCATACGCCATACAAGTGCAGTTTTATCCACATAAAGATAATTGTCCTTCCGTATCCCTTCGAATGTTTGTATTCCAATAGGAAGTTTACGCATCAAGTTGTCCATATCCGATGATTTTAGAGTTTCTTACGCAAAGATACAATATGCAAATGAGAATTTAGACAGAATACGAATATAATCTTTTCAGAATCTTTTCAGTATCATGCTTTTTCTTTGCGTAGAATAATTTACTATCTTTGCTACTTTAACCCGAAAATCAATGAGTAGAATAATATTAAATACTAAGACTTGGCTATTATTTGTGCTGTTGTTTGGAATATCATTTTCTGCATGGGCACAAAGTGACGATTTTAATACATGGACTAAATTCAAGGTAAACCATAAGATAGATTCCCGGTTTTCAGTTTCAGGTGATTTGGAATTGCGCATGAAAGATGATGTGAGTAAATTGGATCGTTGGGGGCTGACTGTTGGCGGAAGTTACCGACCCTATTCATTTTTGAATCTGGGGGTTGGCTATGAAACCCATCTTCGGAATTTGGGTGACTCGGACTGGAAGTTCAGGCATCGCTATCATATAACTGCTACTGTCAGTTTTCGTTATCAATGGTTGAAAGTAGCTGTAAGGGAAAGATTTCAGCAGACTTTTGATCGTGGCAACTCTGAAACTCGTTTGCGTTCCCGCTTGAAATTATCTTATGCTCCTACAAAAGGAATTGTTTCTCCCTATTTCTCTGTTGAAATCTATCAGAGTTTGGATGACGTTTCTTTTTGGAGAGCCGATCGTATGCGTTATCGTCCCGGAGTAGAAATAGCTTTGGCCAAACGTTGGTCGTTGGATGCATTCTATTGTTATCAATATGCATCTTCGCAAGGCAGACACATTGCCGGAATAGAAGTGGGATATTCTTTCTGAAATTAGCAGGCTCTTAATATAATAATGTGAGAGTTTAATTCTTTGTTCCTGACTAGTCGTTTGTAACTTGTTGATTGTTTGCGTTATAGATGAAAATGTGAAATTTTCCTATAGAAACTATACTCCGACTTAATATAATTATATACTTTTGCTTTCAAGACATCAAAATGATATCTTGAAATTGATGATTCCTCAGTACAACAGACGTGTTGTTCAGTATCCCATAACCGAAAGCGAATACTTCCTCTTATGCTATTCTTTCTGTTCAATCAAAAGTTTCTATTGGAAAATTAAAAAATAAATATGATGAAACTATTTTATAACCTACAAAGGGGCGTGGGTTTACTTGTTTTTTGTACTATCTTGCTTAGTGCTTGTGTGAACCATATTTCGGAGGAAGAGGAGGATAGTGTTAATAATGGAGATATTCCATTGAAATTTATTGCCGATATTCGTGAATCAGTTGGTACCCGTATGGCAAATAATAACTTTGCTGAAGGGGATGAAGTCGGTCTGTTTGCTCTTGCCGGAACCACTACAATGCAAGAAGAACGTTATGTGGATAATCTTCATTTCATACGTTCATCCAATGGTGAGTTTGAATCTAACGAGTCGGTATACTATCCGGATGATGGAGTTACATTGAATTTAATCAGTTATTATCCTTATCAAAAGAGTGGCGTGGGGATAGGGGAGAGCACCATGCAGGTGGCGGTTTCAACGACTCAAAATATTCCTGACGATTATTCACATTCTGATTTCCTAATTGCTTCTAAAGAAGAGGTCTTAGCCAGTAAGGAGGCGGTCGCTCTGACCTATAATCATCAGTTTTTTCGTCTGAAAATTGTTCTTATTCCTGGAGAGGGGGAGAATTTGGAAGATATGTTATCCGTTAAGCCTACGCTTTCGGTGAGTGGCTTTTATACTAAAACAAGTTATGATTTTCAGAAAAAGACTTTCTCTGGTTATTCCGAAGAGAAAGATATTATTCCTGCAGGAGAATGGGAGATAAAAGACGGACGACTGATAGGAAAGGAATTTATTTTGATACCGCAGGAGGCGACTCCGGGATACCAATACATAACGTTGGAAGCTGCAGGAAAGCTATATATAAGCCCATTACCATCTACTTTACAATTAAAAAGTGGAAAGCAGCGCGAATTGGAAATAAAGTTTGTATCAGCCGAAGATGTATTAATGAGCAAAGTGAATGGGGAAATCGGAGATTGGGACGGAACCGAAATAGATCATACAGAATCAGTCACGCTTCATAAATACATAGATGTTTCGAAGTTAACTTTTGAAAAGTCGAATGTGTATAAAGTGTTACATTCGGGAAAGCAAGTAGCTGAAATATGTAAGGAGTATCTTGTTACTCCGGAATTTTCTTCGCAGGCAATCGTTGCCTATCCGATGAAAAAAGATGGTAGTGTGGACTTATCTCAAGGTGTTGTAGCACAGTTGCTAGGGAAATCCGGAAAAGTGAATGGAGGAAGCGTATCATGGAATATGGAAGATTACTCATTGGCCTATGTTGACGGAATTTTGCCGATTCGTAATAATGTATATGTGATGGCAAACGGAACCGTTTCTTTATCTGTTACGACAGCAGATGACGTACTATCTGTTTTGGCTTTGGAAGATATCGTTCGTGATGTACGTGGAGGAATCATTCATAATTATCCGTTAGTGAAGATTGGAACACAATATTGGATGCGGGATAATCTGGAGGCATCTTCGTATGTTGGCGGTGAAGCACTTCCCAGACTGGATGCAGTGACAGCGAATGTTGTCGGATATCTGCAATCTACTACGGAACACTATTTTTATACAGCTAATGTAGTACTTTCTAATAAAATTCTGCCTGCTCATTGGAGTATACCGGATTGGAAAGACTGGAACATTTTAAAAGACTATCTGAATGGAGAGGCTTCTTTGCTGAAATCAGGTACTTGGTTACCTTTGAAAGCGGGAGAACAGGTACAGCCTGCAACTAATTTATCCGGTTTTAATGGAATACCTGTAGGAATGTATGTGGGGGCTTTTCAAACTGATTACGAGAAAAAACATCTGGCATATTGGACACTGGATAATGCAAATGCCGCTATCGATATCAAGGTTTTCTATCTGAAAAGTGATACGGATATCATTGAAGAATCTAATGCAGGTGTTGATACAAAAGCCTTTGCCATTCGTTGCATCAGAAAGTAAATCGACGAAAAAGGCTTCTCTTTTCCATAAATTGCTTATATTTGGGAAGTAAAACTAACTAAAAGAGAGAACTATGAAGAAGATAATAAATCCCTGGAAAGGTTTGGAAGGGTACAACTGCTTTGGTTGTGCTTCCAATAATGAAGCCGGATTAAAAATGGAATTTTACGAAGATGGTGACGAAGTGGTAAGCATTTGGAAACCACGTCCCGAATATCAAGGCTGGATTGATACCTTGCATGGCGGTATTCAAGCTGTCTTGATGGATGAAATCTGTGCCTGGGTTATACTTCGTAAACTACAAACCACGGGGGTGACGTCGAAGATGGAAACTCGTTACCGAAAATCGATTGATACCAAAGATTCTCATATCGTATTACGCGCGTCTATTAAAGAGGTAAAGCGGAACATCGTTATTGTTGAAGCAAAGTTATATAATAAGGATGGAGAGGTCTGTACAGAATCAGTTTGTACTTACTTTACTTTCTCGAAAGAAAAGTCGAAAGATGAAATGCATTTTTCGAAATGTGATGTAGAATCGGAAGAAATATTACCATTAATTTGAAATAAAAACTTAAGTTTTTGTGATAAATGTTTGGTAGTATCAAACAAATACTTTACTTTTGTCGCAGTTAATAAAAGAAATATGAAATATACAGCTACACATCATCATCATCATTTTCCTAACGAATAATCGGTGGGCGTGGATGATATTGTGTATAACTATATAAACGATAACGAAGGCTTACCGAATGCGGTAAGCCTTTTTTGTTTTTCAACGCAGATTGTATTTGTAATTAATAATTAGTAATTAAATAAAGTCATGTTAAGAATCGCAGTACAAGCCAAAGGACGTCTCTTCGAAGAGACAATGGCACTTTTAGAAGAGTCAGATATCAAGTTAAGCACTACTAAACGTACCTTGTTGGTACAGTCTTCTAACTTTCCTATCGAAGTTCTATTTCTTCGTGATGATGATATTCCGCAAACGGTAGCTACCGGGGTAGCTGATTTGGGAATTGTTGGTGAGAACGAGTTTATGGAAAAGGAGGAAGATGCGGAAATTGTCAAACGTCTGGGATTCAGCAAATGTCGTCTGTCACTGGCTATGCCGAAGGATATTGAATATCCCGGTTTGTCATGGTTTGAAGGCAAGAAGATTGCTACCTCTTATCCGGTTATTCTTCGTAACTTCCTGAAAAAAAATAGCGTAAATGCCGAAATACATGTGATAACCGGTTCGGTAGAGGTGTCTCCGGGTATTGGATTGGCTGATGCCATTTTTGATATTGTAAGTTCCGGTTCTACTTTGGTCAGCAACCGCTTGAAAGAAGTGGAAGTTGTAATGAAGTCGGAAGCATTGTTGATTGGCAACAAGAACATGAGCGAAGAGAAAAAAGAAGTGCTCGAAGAATTGCTGTTCCGTATGAACGCAGTAAAAACGGCTGAAGATAAAAAATATGTATTGATGAATGCTCCAAAAGACAAACTGGAAGAAATCATAGCTGTATTGCCCGGTATGAAGAGTCCTACAGTGATGCCATTGGCACAGGAAGGCTGGTGTTCTGTTCATACAGTACTTGATGAAAAACGTTTTTGGGAAATTATCGGAAAATTGAAAGGACTGGGAGCAGAAGGTATTTTGGTACTGCCGATTGAAAAGATGATTGTATAAATAGATAGGAACGAAAATTCGTTCCTGATAAAATATGAACCATGAAATTGATTAAATATCCCTCAAAAGAGCAATGGACAGAACTTTTGAAACGTCCGGCACTAAATACGGAAAGTTTGTTCGATACTGTTCGTTCTATTATAAATAAGGTAAGGACAGAAGGCGATAAAGCAGTATTGGAATATGAGGCTGCTTTTGATAAAGTAACCTTGTCCGCACTTGCTGTGACTCCTGAAGAGGTTCAAGCCGCCGGGACATTAGTAAACGATGAACTGAAAGCTGCCATTTCTTTAGCTAAACAAAACATTGAAACATTCCACTCTTCCCAGCGTTTTGTCGGGAAGAAGGTAGAGACAATGAATGGGGTAACTTGCTGGCAAAAATCAGTGGGAATCGAAAAGGTCGGCTTATATATTCCGGGTGGAACAGCACCGCTTTTCTCGACTGTATTAATGTTGGCTGTTCCGGCTAAAATCGCAGGATGCAAGGAAATCGTACTTTGTACGCCTCCCGATAAAAATGGAAATATTCATCCGGCTATCCTTTTTGCTGCGCAACTGGCAGGTGTCAGCAAAATATTCAAGGCTGGTGGTGTGCAAGCTATTGCCGCTATGGCCTATGGAACGGAGAGTGTACCCAAAGTATATAAGATATTTGGCCCCGGCAATCAATATGTGACAGCTGCCAAACAGTTAGTAAGCCTGCGTGATGTAGCTATTGATATGCCTGCCGGTCCTTCAGAAGTGGAAGTCTTGGCTGATGCATCTGCCAATCCGGTTTTTGTAGCAGCAGATCTTTTGTCACAGGCAGAGCACGGAATAGATAGCCAGGCTATATTGATTACCACTTCCGAGAAACTTCAAACAGAGGTGATGGAAGAAGTGGAGCGTCAATTAGCAGAACTTCCCCGTCGTGAAATTGCGGCGAAATCACTGGAGAATAGTAAATTGATTTTAGTGAAGGATCTGGATGAAGCATTGGAACTGACTAACGCGTATGCTCCGGAACATCTAATCATAGAAACGGAGAACTATATGGAAGTGGCCGAACGTGTGATAAATGCAGGTTCTGTCTTCTTAGGTTCATTAACTCCCGAGAGTGCCGGCGACTATGCTTCCGGAACGAATCACACCTTGCCGACCAACGGTTATGCCAAAGCCTATAGTGGTGTAAGTCTGGATAGTTTTATCCGTAAGATTACATTTCAGGAAATTCTCCCGGAAGGAATAAAAGCTATCGGTCCTGCTATTGAAGAGATGGCGGCTAATGAACAGCTGGATGCACATAAAAATGCCGTCACAGTTCGTCTCAAAGCAATTCAAAATTTATAATTTAAAACTTAAAGAAGTGAAAACGTTACAAGAACTAACCCGACCGAATATCTGGAAATTAAAACCCTACTCTTCGGCACGAGATGAATATAAAGGAGTTACAGCCTCTGTTTTCCTGGATGCAAACGAAAACCCCTACAATACACCTCATAACCGCTATCCGGATCCTATGCAGTGCGAACTGAAGACGTTGTTGTCGAAAATCAAAAAAGTATCCCCCGAGCATATTTTTCTTGGAAACGGTAGCGATGAAGCCATCGACTTGGTTTTTCGTGCATTCTGCGAACCGGGAAAAGATAATGTCGTAGCCATCGACCCTACTTATGGTATGTATCAGGTTTGTGCCGATGTGAACAATGTGGAATATCGGAAAGTATTACTGGATGATGACTTCCAGTTCTCTGCCAATAAACTGCTGGCGGCTACCGACGAACACACCAAATTGATTTTCCTTTGCTCGCCTAATAACCCGACAGGTAATGATTTGCTTCGTTCTGAAATTGTAAAGGTACTTTGTCAGTTCGAAGGATTGGTGATGTTGGATGAGGCTTACAATGATTTTTCCCAGGCTCCGTCTTTCCTCGAAGAGCTGGATAAATATCCCAACCTTGTCGTATTCCAAACATTCTCCAAGGCTTGGGGATGTGCTGCAATTCGCTTGGGAATGGCTTTTGCTTCCAAAGAAATTATAGACATTCTTAGTAAAATCAAATATCCCTATAATGTCAATCAGTTGACTCAACAACAAGCTATTTCTATGTTGCATAAGCACTATGAGATAGAACGTTGGGTGAAAACGTTGAAGGAAGAGCGTGATTATCTGGAAGCGGAATTTGAAAAACTTCCATGTACCATTAAACTGTTCCCGTCCGATGCGAATTTCTTTTTGGCAAAAGTGACGGATGCCGTGAAAATCTATAATTATTTGGTAGGGGAAGGAATAATAGTGCGTAATCGCCATAACATTTCACTTTGCTGCAACTGTTTGCGTGTGACTGTCGGTACTCGTGTCGAAAATAATACCCTATTGGCAGCTCTTAAAAACTATCAAGGATAATTTATGAAGAAGAAAGTATTATTTATCGATAGAGATGGCACGTTGGTGATCGAACCTCCTGTAGATTACCAACTCGACTCATTGGAAAAACTGGAATTCTATCCGAAAGTATTCCGTAATTTGGGCTTTATCCGCAGTAAGCTCGATTTTGAATTTGTGATGGTCACTAACCAGGATGGATTGGGTACACCTTCTTTTCCGGAAGAAACATTCTGGCCTGCCCATAACTTGATGCTTAAAACATTGGAAGGGGAGGGGATTACTTTTGATGAGATTCTGATAGACCGTAGTTTTCCTGAAGATAATGCGCCCACCCGCAAACCGCGTACCGGAATGTTGACGAAGTATCTGGATAATCCGGAATACGATCTTGCCGGAAGTTTTGTAATAGGCGATCGTCCCACAGATGTGGAACTTGCCAAAAATATCGGTTGCCGGGCAATTTATTTGCAAGACTCGACCGAAGCTCTGAAAGAAAAAGGATTAGAAGAAGTCTGTGTTCTTGCAACTACTGATTGGGATCGGATAGCCGAATTCCTTTTTGCCGGAGAACGGAAAGCGGAAGTACGTCGTACTACAAAAGAAACAGATATTTATGTTGCTTTGAATCTTGATGGAAATGGAACTTGTGACATTTTTACCGGTCTTGGCTTTTTCGATCACATGCTTGAGCAGATTGGAAAACATTCTGGCATGGACTTAACCATCCGTGTTAAAGGAGATTTGGAAGTAGATGAACATCATACGATCGAAGACACTGCTATCGCACTGGGCGAATGTATCTATCAGGCTTTAGGTAGCAAACGAGGGATTGAACGTTATGGCTATGCCTTACCGATGGATGATTGTCTTTGTCAGGTTTGTCTGGACTTCGGTGGTCGTCCCTGGTTAGTTTGGGATGCTGAATTCAAGCGTGAGAAGATAGGAGAGATGCCGACGGAAATGTTCCTTCATTTCTTTAAGTCACTAAGTGACGCGGCAAAGATGAATTTGAACATCAAAGCGGAAGGACAGAATGAACATCATAAGATAGAAGGAATTTTTAAAGCCCTTGCCCGTGCTTTGAAAATGGCAATTAAAAGAGATATCTATCATTTTGAACTTCCATCTAGTAAGGGTGTGCTTTAATGTTTTTTAGAATCATATCCATATTGCTTATGCAAAAGCAAATCCCACTATGCTTATTGGCGATAGTCTTATCCGTCTCTCTTTTCGGTCAAAATCTGAAAGCGGATAAGATTATTCTGTTTGATAGTGATTTGACAAATTTGTATCAAATAGATTCGGGCGTATATCGTTCGGAGCAACCTTCAAAAGAGGGCTTTAAAGCTTTAGAAAAGTATGGTATTGGAGAAGTACTTAATCTACGAAACAGACATAGTGATGATGACGAAGCAAAAGGAACAAGTATAAAACTTCACCGGGTAAAAACTAAAGCACATTCGATTAGTGAAAAGCAATTGATACAGGCATTACGCATTATTAAAAATCGTAAAGCGCCTATTGTTTTCCATTGTCACCACGGCTCTGACCGTACAGGGGTTGTTTGTGCGTTTTATCGTATCATTTTTCAGAATGTTTCAAAAGAAGATGCAATCCATGAAATGACTGAAGGAGGCTATGGCTTTCATCGAATTTATAAGAATATTATTAGAAGAATCAAGGAAGCAAATGTGGAGCAAATAAGAAAAGAAGTAATGGAAGGTGGAGAGTTATAATATGCCATATCTTTACCATCGCTCTGTCACAGCTGTGCCACCGTATTGGCACAACCATGCCATCATGCTGGCACAGTTGTGCCAATGCGGTGGCACAAGCCTATTGATAGGACGTCCTTACAAAGCCTCTATTTCTTTAAGCCACATGGCTGAACTGGCATCGCTCGGCATTCTCCAATCTCCTCTCGGGCTGATAGAAATACTTCCTACTTTAGGACCGTCCGGCAAGCAAGAACGCTTGAACTGTTGATTAAAGAAACGACGGAAGAAGGTAGAAAGCCATTTCTTGATGGTTTTTTCATCATACATATCTTTGAATGCAATATTTGCCAGATAGAATATCTTGGAAGGCCGGAAACCGAAACGTAAGAAATAATATAGGAAGAAGTCATGTAGTTCATAAGGACCCACCAAATCTTCTGTTTTCTGTTTAATTTCTCCGTTTTCATCTGCCGGAATCAGTTCCGGACTGATGGGAGTATCTACAATATCGAGTAAAGTCGCTTTCGAATTTTCATCCATGCCATTTACTGCCACCCATTGTACCAAGTATTTTACGAGAGTTTTAGGGACACTCGCATTCACTCCATACATGGACATATGATCGCCATTATATGTTGCCCATCCTAGTGCAAGTTCTGATAAATCTCCTGTACCAATAACCATTCCCCAAGTCTGGTTCGCCACATCCATCAATATTTGTGTACGTTCGCGTGCTTGAGAATTTTCGTATGTGACATCGTGTACATTAATATTATGGTCTATATCCTTAAAATGTTGAATGCAAGCATCTTTGATACTGATTTCACGAATAGAGATACCCAGCGATTTCATTAGATCGATGGCATTATGATAAGTACGGTCGGTCGTTCCGAATCCTGGCATCGTAATGCCGAGAATATCCTTTCTGGACAATCCCAACTTATCAAAAGTCTTCACACATACAAGTAATGCCAATGTTGAATCCAACCCGCCAGAGATACCGATTACAGCAGTTTTAGCTCCTGTATGGACAAGCCTTTGTGCCAATCCCGCTACCTGTATGGAGAACACTTCTTCACAATGTTCATTTAGCTCTATTCCTTGCGGTACAAAAGGATGAGAATTAAACTTCCGGGTTAAGGTTAGCTCTTTGCTGTTGACAAATTCAGTCGCAATAGAAACCGCCTTTTTATCCCCTAAGTTTGCTTGATTAGCTGCAAAGGTTGTATTTATCCTGCGTTCTGCCCGGATACGTTCCACATCAATTTCGCTGATAATCAGCTGTTCTTTCATGCTGAAACGTTCGCTGTGTGCAAGCAGTGAACCGTTTTCATAAATGAACCCGTTACCGGCAAAAACTACATCGGTAGTAGATTCTCCAAAGCCACAAGACGAGAATACATATCCGGCAATACAACGTGCAGATTGTTGGCTGATGAGAGAACAAAGATAATTATTCTTTCCAATACCTTCATTATCAGCAGACATATTGAAAAGAATTTCTGCACCTTGCAGTGCTAATGAAGAACTCGGAGGTATAGTAGACCAAAGGTCCTCGCATATCTCGATGCCAAAAGTCGTATCTGAAGTCTCAAAAAGCAGATTAGAACCTATCGGAACGATTTGTCCACAGAGACGTACACTATTTGTTGTCAACTGAAGCGCTGAAGTAAACCAGCGCTGTTCGTAGAATTCTTTATAATTCGGCAGATAGGTCTTGGCGGCAACTCCCAACACTTTCCCTTTCTGAATCACTACGGCTGCATTGATTACTGTCGAATTGACACCGACAGGCATACCAACAATAGAAATGATGTCTAATTGGCGAGTGTTATTCAGAATTTGAATCAGCCCCATTTCTGCTTCTTCCAGCAAAAGTTGTTGTCCGAACAGGTCGCCACACGTATATCCTGTGATACTCATTTCCGGGAAAATAATGATCTGCACTCCTTTTCCTTCAGCCACTGCAATCAGACTTTCTATCTTCTCTACATTGAATTTGCAGTCGGCCACTTTTACGTGTGGCACAGCTGCGGCTACTTTTACAAATCCGTAGTTCATCTTATACCTTATTTATATATAATGGGTGCAAAAATAGGAAATAGTTTTGAATAATTATCTTTTCTGTGTTGAATCCTCTCAATAAGCTATTTGGTATGAGTTACGATATTGTTGTTTAAACAATTAAAACAGCTATTAAAATGAACGTTAATATTTAATTATCCTTGAAATATACTATGGATTTACTTCTTTAATGGACTATATGTACTTAAATATGTAGCAAAAAGACATTAGTGGAAATATGGTATAAAATATGCGACATATAGTTTCATTTATTTAAATATAATATATATCTTTGTAGGCAAAATAAAACGATATTGAAGTACACCTAAACAGAACAAGTGATATTAGTGTTTAATTTATAACTTAAGAGAGCAGATGGTCAAACCTTTAATTCACACAGCAACAACACGAAAAGTCTATTTGGATATTTGGCGCAATATTAAGAATTTGCCAAGTTAGTCTATTCCTATTCTATATTTATAGATAATAATAGCCTATCCCGGGTCGGTGCAGAATATGCTTAAAACCGATTTTGGGGGAAGGGGTGTATTGTTATTTCCTACGCAAAGATAAGCGTATTCCTCATTGTAGATAAATCTATAAAAATAAATCAATTTCATTAATTTTAATTCAAGTATCAAAGATGAGAAAATCAATTCTCTTGTTTGTACTCTTTACTCTGACAAGTATCCCCCTGTTGCTTTTTGCGCAGGGTGGATATCAGGTAACCGGACATATTATCTCGGCGGAAGATAATCAGCCGATGATTGGTGTGTCTGTTCTGGAGAAGGGTACAACAAACGGAGTAATTACCGATATCAATGGTAATTACAGTATCACAGTGACGAAGTCTCCTGCTACTTTGCAGTTCTCTTATGTCGGTATGAAAACGATAGATAAGCAGGTGACTGCTTCTACTCGTATAAATTTGACAATGGAAAACGATGCACAGATGGTGGAAGAAGTGGTAGTTGTCGCGTATGGTGTACGTAAGAAAGGAACAATCGCAGGTTCTGTATCTACGGTAAAAGCTGAAAAGATGGAAGATGTTCCTGCTCCGAGTTTCGACCAGGCACTGCAAGGACAGGCGCCAGGATTAATGGTGCTTTCTGATTCTGGTGAACCCAGTAAGGCAGCCACTTTTCGTATTCGCGGAACAAATTCAATTAATTCGGGAAAAGATCCTCTTTTTATATTGGATGGAGTAGCTATTTCAAGTTCGGATTTCAATACAATTAGTCCTAATGATATTGAAAGTATTTCAGTATTAAAAGATGCTTCTTCTACTTCTATTTATGGGGCACGTGCTTCCAATGGTGTGGTCGTTATTACATCCAAGCGCGGGCGTATGGGGGAAGCGGCTAAGGTTACTTTCCGTACACAGCTCGGATTTTCTCAACTAGCCTCAAAAGATTGGGATCAGATGAATACGGATGAACGCATTCAATTTGAGAAAGAAGTTGGACTGGATAAAGGACAAGATTATGAAAAGTTGAGTAAGACAAATATCAACTGGCTGGATAAAGTGTACAATGATACTGCCCCTTTGCAGAATTACGAGTTATCTGTAAACGGAGGCACGGAGAAATTGAATTATTATGTTTCAGGAAGTTATTACGATCAAGATGGCATTGCAGTAGGGTCTACATTCGAACGTGTCGGTTTTCGCGCCAATGTAGAGGCAAAAGCTAATAAATGGTTGAAGATAGGAACAAATTCAATGTTTGCCTATCAGGAAGTTGAACAGAGTGATGATGGAGAGTATGCGTTATGGGCTCCTATTTCCGCGTCTTTTTTTATGTTGCCTTACTGGAACCCTTATAAGGAAGATGGAAGTCTGGCACTTCAGGATGACGGGAGTTGGAAGGGAACGACAGAAAATCCGTTGGCATGGATGGCAAATAATCCGTTGTCGAATAAGAAATACAAACTTTTATCCACTTTTTATGCCGAGGTTACTCCGGTAAAGAATCTGACAATCCGTTCACAGCTAAGTGCTGATTATGGTCATACTACCTCTTTTTATCAAAGTTTCCCCAGTTACAAGCCAAATAATAATTATGGAGGTGCGCAGCGTAGCTCGTTTGATATGCTTAACCTGATGATTACAAATACGGCAAACTACCGTTTTATGTTGAATGATGTTCATTCATTCAATTTTATGGTTGGTCAGGAAGGTGAAAACTATCATTATGAAGGTTTCCAGTTAACTACTCGGGGACAGACAAATGATATTTTGACAAACTTAGCTTCAGGCTCAACTGCTTCATCATGGTCAGATCCTGTCACAGAATATTCTTTTCTCTCTTTCTTTGCCCGGGGCGAATACAATTATGATGACCGTTACTATGCTGATTTCTCGATTCGTGGGGATGGATCTTCACGTTTTGGTACCGATAACCATTGGGGAGCTTTCTGGTCAGTCGGTTTTATGTGGAACCTTCGTAAGGAGAAGTTCATGCAAAAATATGATTGGCTTACTAATGCGCAAATTGCGGTTAATACAGGTACATCCGGTAATTCTTCTATTAATAACTATGAGCATCTGGCTTTAGTTTCCGGTGGATATAAGTATGATAACGAATCAGGTATTGCAATTTCCCAGTTAGGAAATGAAGAATTGAGTTGGGAGTCTACATGGGCTACTAATGTGGCGTTGCATTTAGGTTTTATTGATCGTATCAATTTGGATGTGGAGTTTTATAATAAGAAAACGACCAATATGTTGATGGCGGTTCCTATTTCTTATACATCTACCGGTTTTGGGACTCGTTGGGATAATGTGGGAGCCATGCGGAATCGTGGTGTAGAAATTAATGTCGGCGCAGATGTACTCCGCATCAAAGACTTTAAATGGAATGTGAATGCCAATGTATCCTATAATAAAAATGAAATAACCGAGCTCTATAATGGGGTGACAGAATATGTAGCTTCCGATACCGGTAGAATGGTTGCGGTAGGTCATCCGTTAGGAGAATTTTATCTGAACCGTTATGCGGGAGTTAATCCGATTAATGGAGATGCTTTATGGTATACCAAAGACGGTGAAATTACTACGGAATATAATGAAAGCGACAAGGTGATGCTGGGCAAAACACATGAAGCTCCCTGGCAAGGTGGTTTTGGTACTACACTTTCCTGGAAGGGATTTTCACTTTCCGCACAGTTCACATGGGTGGCTGATCGCTGGATGCTTAACAACGACAGAGTCTTTCAGGAGAGTAACGGACTGTTCAGTGCCTATAACCAGTCAAAACGTATGCTTTACGACCGATGGAAAAAACCGGGAGATGTGACTGATATTCCCCGTTATGGAGTAACTCCCCAACTGGATTCACGATTCCTTGAAGATGCATCTTTCCTGCGTCTAAAGAATTTGATGCTCAGCTATACGTTCCCACAGAAATGGTTGAAGCGGACTAGCTTTTTGAATAGTGCCCGTATTTATGCGCAGGGACAGAATTTGTTGACATTTACAAATTTCACGGGTATGGATCCGGAGTCTACGTCCAATGTGTATAAGGCCCAATATCCGATGTCACGTCAGTTCACATTCGGACTGGAAGTTTCATTCTAAAATAAATCAGTGATGATAAGAAAAATAAAATTATATATAGCTTTGGTTGCGGTATTGCTTTCGGCATCTTCCTGTCTTGACAAATATCCGCAAGATGCTATTCCGCAAGATGATGCTATTAAAACAGTGAGCGATGTGCGTCAAGCTTTGATCGGTATTTATGCGCAGTTTAAAAACAGCAGCCTATATAGCGGTTACTTGACCTTGTTGCCTGATATTCAGGCAGATCAGGTGTACGCTGTTAAAGGATATACAAATGTCTATGGTGATGTATGGCGTAATGAGATATTAGCTATCAATAAACAGGTGGAATATGTGTATGGTGGTTTGTATGCCGTTATCGGACGTTGTAATTTCGTTCTTGATAACATGGCTGCCGTAGAAGCGGCTACTTCCGATGACGAACAACTGGATAAGTTGGATAACTACAAGGGACATATTTATTTTGCCCGTGCGCTGGCTTATTCGGAACTGCTGAAGTGTTTCTGTAAAGCTTATGACAGTGATGAAGAGGCTGCCAATGAACTGGGAGTTGTATTACAGTCCAGTTACGTTAATCCGGGACCTGTAAAACGTGCTTCTTTAAAAGATTCCTATCAGTTTGTTTTGGATGATTTGGCTAAAGCTGCCGAATATCTGGCTGCGGATGATGATGATACTGCGGTTATCTATAATTCTGCATATTTCACGGTTGGTACAGTCAATGCTTTGTATGCTCGTATGTACCTGTATATGCAGAAGTGGGAGAAGGCCGTTGAGTATGCCACTAAAGTGATAGATAGTAAGAAGTATGCATTAGCTGATGCTACAAAGAACAGTTATTCGGTTACTTACAATGATTTTGCGTATATGTGGCAGTATGATAATTCTACTGAAATCATCTGGAAAGTAATGTTTGAGGTAAATTCCTATGGAGGCGCATTGGGTACCGTATTCCTCAATTATGATTATACATCTTATAAACCGGATTATGTACCGGCTAAATGGGTATTGGATGCCTATGCTAATGCTGATTTACGCTACAATGCCTATTTTGGTTCGGTAACAACCGGCTTCTCCCATGCGTTAACCTGGCCGCTTTTGATCAAATATATGGGTAATCAGGATTTTATAAGCCAAAGAGTATTATGTGTTTCCATGCCGAAGCCGTTTCGGTTGGCAGAGCAATATTTAATTCGTGCAGAGGCTTATTGCCGGATGGGAACAGCTTATTATGGAAAAGCCGGAATTGATATTTCTACTTTACGTATGGCTCGTTATTCTTCCTACGGTGGTTCTACCACACTAACAGAAGAGAACTGGTTTAAGACTGTCAGTGAAGAACGTATGAAAGAACTCTTTATGGAAGGTTTCCGCCTTAATGACTTGAAACGTTGGCATGAGGGATTTGAACGTAAAGAACAAACCTCGACTGTCTCTCCGGGCAATACGCTGAAGTTGGAGAAAGACGATCCGCGTTTTGTATGGCCTATCCCGCAACATGAGTTGGATGCTCCAGGTGTGGATTTAATGCCTAATGAAAGCAATAAATAATGTATAAAGATAATATAGAGAAACAATGAAACTATTAATAACAGGAATAGTAGCACTGATAACGCTGGCTGTCGGATTCTGGGGATGTAATGATCTCTCCCGAACGACTTACAGCGGTTCCGACTACGTGATGTTCTCCGATACATTATCTATGTATCCGGTGCAGGACAGCGAGAAATGGTTTGAAATTCCGGTAGTAGCTACAAATATATGCGATTATGACCGTTCTTTTGGCGTAGAAGTAGACGATAAGGCTAGTAATGCAATTGAAAAAAAGCAATATGTGGTTGAATCAAATACGGTAACCATTAAAGCAGGGGAACGGGTAGCAAAGTTCCGGATGAAAGGTGTTTATGAGAATATAGGTAAAACCGACTCTTTATCGGTTACGTTCAATTTGCTTGCGAAAGATGAAAATATATGGGATTTGTACGGTACACGTACTCGTGTTCAAATGCAAAAAGCATGTCCTTTCGAACTTAGTACATTTGAAGGCTATTGTCTATTGACTTCTTCTTTCTTTAGTGCATATATGACGAATACAGAACATCGATTATTACAAGCGGAAAGAGACAAGGCTGAAGATAATACTATCATATTACATGATTTCTTCTATAAGAATTATGATCTTAAAATTAAGTATGATCCTTCCGATCCGTTAAAACCATTTGTAGAGTTTGATGAACAAATTATAGGTAGTACAGCAGAAGCTTTCGGAACTATTTATGGCAATGGAAAACTAATGTGTGATCAGCCTGTAGCATACGATTCTTATTACAATGTATGCCAGAAATTTGTAATCCTATATACAACTATTTATGTGGTGGGTAAAGGTACGGTAGGTACTTATGTGAATATTTTGGAGTGGATTAGTGATGAAGAAGCGGAGCAGTATAAAAAAGAGGAAGGACTCTAAACTATAATCGGAAATAAATATGAAAGATATAATAAAATATTATTTGCAATTGATTGTGTTGGCGTTCTGTCTCTTCACGTCTGCTTGTAGTGATGATGATGAGACTGCAACACCTGTGTTCCCGGATTTACAGAAAATAGAATGTGAAGTCGGGGATGTCAAGACGCTGACTTTTAAAGCTATTGATAACTGGATATTGACTTCTTCGTCGTTGTGGTGCTATTTTGAACAGGAGGGTGAACAGACCTTCACTTGTTCAGGTGGTGCTGGCGAACAGACTGTCACCATTCATATTAGTGATGATGCTACGGAACTGATGAAATCCTATAAGGCGGAACTGACAATGACGATGGCGGGAAGTCGGCAGGTAATAGCAGAAGTAACGCGTCTGTCTATTGGTTATGAAGTTCGGGCTTTCAATGCGGATAAATCTGTAATGTATACAGAGGAAAATCCCTTTGTGATCAATTTCGATGGAACTGACATATTAGTGTTGGATGCCAATGAAGATTGGGTGTTGAAAGATAAACCTGAATGGATGGAGTTCAATCGCAGTAGCGAAGTTATATCCGGTAGGGCAGGAGATAATGTCAAGATGACCCCGCAGATGATAACGCAATATAAAAAGAATGAAATTACCGGCTTTTTGACAACTGAAAGTAGAAGTGGAGCCATTGCAAAAGTTCCTGTGAAGTATGAAGGCATCCCTGCTGATAGGATTATTGGTACTCTGACAGGTAATATAGAGGCTTCGGCTGATGGAGAAAGTTATACTGTAGGGAATGATAGCTATGATTCGGAAGGAGTTCCTGTGACGGTAATGGCTAAGAATGATGAATATACTTTGGTTTGTGTAGAATATCTGGAAGAACGGAATATGATGTGGGAGTATGAATACACCTATAAAATAATAGAAGGTGGTTCTGATCGTTGGCTTTGGGTAGATAATGATAAAAAAGGGAGTCTCAAAATAGCCGTAAGCCGGAATTCTTCGGAAAAAAGAAATGCCTATGTCTTAGCATTTCCTAATAGTGTATATGCTGAAATTAAGGACCAATTGTCCGATCTTGTTTTGCTTAAAACGGGTATTCCGCAAGCCTATGATGAAAATATTATAGCTAATGTGCTGCAAGCGGAAGATGCGAGTGCTTCTATGGGATTTGTGTTGAAGAATGGTGATGGTGGAGCATTGACCAATGTGACATTAACTTCTTATGCAGATAATGTTGGAGAAGAGCAAGCGATGGAGAAATATGGTACGAAGAATGTATGGATTGCATCATTGCCGTTGGGAATTAGTTTTGATCCTTTAATAATTGCTCCAAAAGGAATCACAATGACACATTATTTAATGGCTGTCAATTTCATAGATGGCTATAAATGGAATGGCATAGAAAAAGAAGAACCTTTTGTGGATGTGACTATTCATGGAATTGGTCCCGATGTAAATGGTGAAAAGGATATGGAATTGTCATTTATGGATTCTAGTGGAGAAGTTTATGCTGTATTAATAATATCCAAACGATATGAAGATTAATAGAATGATTTTATGAAAACAAAGATATTATTTATAAGAATGTTTGTCCTTTCCTGTATACTGTTTATTCTAGGGTTTACAGTAGGAAGTTGCTCTGACGACGATGATGCTGTGCTTCAGGCAGGATATGGATATGCTCAGTTCAAACTCTATAAGAGTGGGTTGGCAGAAACGAAAAAAACGCGTGCCAGTACGAATGAACTGAACTATTTGCGCGATGCGCAAAAAATGAAGATTGTACTCATCAATCAGGACGATGGTACTGAAGTTGTGCAGACTGTGGGTCTGGAGGCGATGGGAGATGATAGTGAATTTGGCCTGCGAAGTGAAAAACTTCAGTTGATGGCCGGAACCTACCAGATTGTTGGTTTCTACCTATTTAAAGCAGATGGAACAGCACAGGAATTGAAACAAATTCTTTCCGGAGAACCGTATGAAAAGACGATTATCACGGTGATCAATGGTGGATTGGCTGTACAAGATATACATGTGAAAGTCGTGAATCGAGGTATAGTGAAATTTACCGTGACTAAGAATTTTCTACCATCTACTCGTGCGACATTGGGAGAGGATTATCTGTTCTCTGATATTAAATATATTAATGTAACAGTACAGGAGCAATTTACAAAAAAGGATACGACTTTTAGTAATGTTAGTGTAGAATATACGGAGAAACTGGACGGCAATGGAACAAAAATATCCGTGGCCGTCAGTGATTCACTTTTCCGACTTCCTGCAGGTAAGTATAAAGTCAAGAATTATACGACCATTAAGAAAAACAAAAGTTCTTTGGAGTATGGAGAGGTGAATGGGGCTGATTTTGAAGTTTCGGATAATGTGACTACTGAAGTTAAAATTCCAGTTAATTTCAGTAAAACTACTGGCAGTATTAAAGATTATCTGATTCTGAAAGAAATTTGGGAAGCCCTGAAAGGTCCGGCTATTCCTGAAAAGAATCAAAAGGGATGGAGTTATTCCGGTGTTACATATCCTTTAGGAACTAACTGGGATTTTAATAAAGATATTGATTTATGGGGAGAGCAACCTGGCGTAGGATTGGATGAGAAAGGACGTGTCATAGGTCTTACTATTGGTGCGTTCGGTCCTGAAGGCGATATTCCAGCATCCTTAGGAGAATTGACGGAACTTAGAACATTGTCATTAGGTAATCACTCCGAACAAGTGGGTGATAATATTATTGAGAAAACAATAGGAACTGAACTGACTGAAGTACAGAAGAACTCTGTACGAAATGATTTTTATAATAAGTTCGTAAAAAAGGATATGGCATCATATTTCTCTGAACCTATACAAGCTGCGCTGAAATGGCAGAAAGAGGGGATACCTAGTCGTTTTTCACAGGCTGATGTAAAGAGCGAAGCCAGTCGTCCTTCTTTGAAGGATGTGCCGGTTAATCGGTTGACAAATGGAATACATAGAATTCCTGCTTCTATAGGAAATCTGGTAAATTTGCAATACTTATACATTGCCAATGGCAAATTTGAGGGATTTGAACCGGGTACTAATCTTAGCAAATTAGAAAATCTGACAGACCTCGAAATTTACAATTGTCCGTCAATGAAAAAACTTCCAGAGGAATTGCAACAATTACCTAACCTTCAATCATTCAATTTGGCGAGCAATCCGAATTTGGGAGATTTTCATGAGGATTTGGGCGAGTTTGTAGCTAGTGAAAATATAAGTAAGACATTACAAATATTTTATTTGACCTACAATAATCTGACTGTCTTACCGGATATGTCGATGGTGAAAAAACTGGGTAAACTGGATTGTGCATACAATAAGATTAAAAAGATTGAGAAAGCTTTCGGTAGCGATGTGGTCTTAGTGCAATTGTCAATGGATTATAATCAAATAGAAGAATTGCCGCGTGATGGAAGTGGAAGCTTCTGCGGATATGCAGATGTGGAGTCTTTCTCTTTTGCACATAATAAATTGAAAAAATTCCCGAATATATTTAGTTCACAATCTATATATGTAATGTCTTCGGTTAATTTCTCATTCAATGAGATAGATGGATTTGAAGGTGAGGAAGACGGTACATTTAAGGGCGTGAATGCTAATACGATTGCCTTAGGTGGTAATAAACTGAAAAAATTCCCGGATATACTATTCAAAACAAATTCTCAAGTGTCTGTTTTAGGATTGAACGGTAACGGTATAGAGGAGATTCCGAAAGGTACGTTTAGTGCTTCAAAATATTCTTATATGATGAAAACGCTGGACCTGACTTATAATAAGTTGTCGAAGTTGCCGGATGATTTCAACGGAAAGAACATGCCTTTCCTTTATGGAGTAGATATAAGTAACAACCGTTTTACGGAAGTTCCTACAGGTCCGATGGATGCAGCTACATTGACTGTTTACGCTGTCCGTAGCCAGCGCGATGAGAACGGTAATCGTTTGTTGAGAAAATGGCCGTCTAATATATCTTTATGTCCGAGTTTGCGGCAGTTCTGCATTGGTGGAAATGATTTGCGAAAGATTACTGATACGATTTCCCCGTATGTTATCGTTTTTGAGATAAAGGATAATCCAAATATCTCTCTTAATCTTTCCAATGTCTGCAATATGATTAAGGCAGGAGCGTATCTCCTTATCTATGATCCGGAACAGGATATTCGCGGATGTGATTATTTGAAAAATTAAATGGATAAATAATAAAAAAGAATCTATATGAAACCATTGTTTAATATATATTTATGCCTCTTTGCAAGTTTGCTTTTTATTGCAGCTTGTAATGATTCGGATGAAGAGGGGATTACTGGTTTCACCATTGACACTCAAGAAGTTACATTAGGTGCTACTGGAGGAATGGAGCCGGTAAAAGTGGCTTCAGGTACCAAATGGGTGGCAAAGGTAGACAAACCTTGGGTGAAGGTGATGCCCGCTAATGGTGTAGGAAGTACTAATTGTGAAATTGTAGTAGACTCTACGCTTTCTAATGACGTGCGACATGCTGTCGTGACATTTGTACCGGAAGGACAACCGAAACAGGAATTGAAAATACATCAGACCGGATATGGAAAGATGATTGGACTGGATAAATATGAAGTGGAAGTGCCCAATATGGGGAATGCAGATAAAAGATATTTTGATATATCAGTGACTACAAATGTCGAGTTTAAGGTTGATTATCCTTTGATAGGCTCTTGGGTAACTACTACTAAAAGAAATCCTGATATTTCATTGGATTATGGAGCTCGTCCCCGTACTATCAAGATGCGATTCAAGTGGGAGATGAATACAGACCCCCAAGAAAGAATTGCTTCTATAAAATTTCTTCCAGTGAACGAAGCTGATGAATTGGAGAAAGAAGTGACCTTGACGGTAAAGCAGGAAGCCGCACCGGAAATAACGGATGATAGAAGAGGAGATTCTATTGCTATTGTTATTGCAAGTACAAAATTGCGCTCAATGACTAACTGGGATGCTAGTGAACGTCTTGACTATTGGTTGGGGGTAACCGTTTGGGAAAAGACAGATAAAGGTGTAACACCCGAGCAGCTGGGACGTGTACGTTCCGTTGAATTCAGGATGCTGAATACAAAAGAAGAGTTACCTGCTGAAATCGGTAAAATTAAATATCTGGAAACGTTGGTTGTTTATGGTAACACGAACACTATGTTGCTCCCTTCTCCTTATCGGATTGGAAATGCATTGGCAGGATTAAAATATCTAAGGAATCTGACAATAAGTGCACTAGGTATTACAACAATCTCGAAAACAGAATTGGAAAGCTCGCGTAAAGACTTGATCACCTTGGATTTGAGTGGAAATAATTTCACGACTATTCCGTATGATTTGACTCCTGCTAATTTCCCGGGACTGCTCAATTTAAGTTTAACAGGTAATCGCCGTTATAGTACAATTACAGATTTAAGTACTGAAACGCGTGACAATCCAGGGTTATGTATAGATGCTTCTTCTTCTACATTAAAAAATTTATTGAAGTGGAAAAATCTGAAATCTTTATCATTATCTTATAATTTGATTTATGGTAAACTCCCAACATTTATTAATAGCTATAATGGTAGTCCTGAATATGGTGTATCTACTTACACAGATGAGGATATCCAGCAAAACGATACATTAATGAGTGCCAGCGAGGAGGTGAAAGCAAAACTAAAAACAATTCCGAATATTCTGCCTAATGCCGAACATTTCTCTATTAACTTGAATTTCTTGACTGGTGATGATTTGCCGGATTGGTTACTCTATCATCCACGTTTTGCGCGTTTTGATCCGTTTACCTTGATTTATACGCAAGATTCAGGTAAAGATAAGAGTGGCAATATTCCTGGTTTTAAGAATGAACCGTCAAATTTGGAATGGTTCTATGAACGTTATCCGAAAGCCAGACCTACATTAACAGATAATTGATTTTTTGATTATGAAAAGAATATATTTAATTCTAATAGCCGCTGTAGCGATCACTTTTGCATCTTGTTCCGATCAGGATATGGATGCTGTGAAACCTGATACAGGACAGGGAGCTCCTATCATAGATTTACCCGAAGGAGCTACTCAGGGTAAAATTTTGGTAAAATTTAAACCGGAAGCGGCATCCTTTTTGGATGCTGCTACTACCCGCTCTATCGGAGGTGCTTTGACCCGTTCGGGAATTTCGGATATGGATGCAGTTCTGCAGCGAATCGGTATTTCTGAACTGGAACGTATTTTTCCGGTGGACAGTCGTACGGAAGAACGTACTCGCAAAGCGGGATTGAATCTTTGGTATATTATCCATTTTGCTGAAGATACGGATTTGGAGCAGGTAGCCAAGGACTTGTCACAAGTGGCGGATGTAGCAAAAGTCCAGTTCACTCGTGCTATTCAGCGTTCTTATGATCCGAATGTACGGGCAACTGTGCTCACCAAGCAGGCAATGACCCGTGTGGTGCATACAACTCGTGCTGTGAATACCGATGCGAACGATCCTTTTTTTAATCTACAATGGGGATGTAAGAATGATGGTTCTATTCTTCAGAATGGAGAAAAAAATGATAAAGGAGATAATGTAGTACCTGCTGTAATGGGTGTTGATGTAAATTGTGGGGAAGCCTGGAAGCTTTGTACGGGTAATCCTTCCATTGTTGTTGCTGTGCTTGATGAAGGTGTGATGTACGACCATCCTGACTTGGAAGGAAATATATGGGTGAATGAGGATGAAACATTTGCTTCAAAGGAAGATGCTGATGGAAATGGTTATGCCGGTGACCGCTATGGCTACAACTTCACAGATGATAAAGGCTATATCTCTTATGACGATCCGAATGATACCGGACATGGGACTCATGTGGCCGGGATTATCAGTGCAGTGAGGAATAATGGTGAAGGTATTAGTGGCATTGCAGGAGGGGATAAAGCCAATAATAGAGGTGGTGTAAAAATCATGAGTTGTCAGGTCTTTTCCGGTTCTAAAGGATGTGACTTGTATCAGGAAGCGAAAGCTGTGAAATATGCGGCAGATAACGGTGCCGTTATTTTGCAGTGTAGTTGGGGATATAATTCGGGGCTTTCCAATCCTATTAGTGGGTATACCCCGGGGTTTACTTCTGATAAAGATTGGGTCGATGCTGCTCCGTTGGAAAAAGAAGCCTTCGATTATTTTCTTCATAATGCCGGTTCGCCAAACGATGTCATAGACGGAGGTATCATTGTATTTGCCGCAGGTAATGAATATGCAGCTATGGCCGGATATCCGGGAGCTTATCCTGATTATATATCTGTAGCCGCTTTGGCTGCCGACGGGACTCCTTCCTGTTACTCCAACTATGCGATGGGCGTTTCTATTGCAGCTCCGGGTGGTGACAGTGATTATCATCAGAGCTCGAAAGGAAAAATATATTCCACATTACCTCCTTCTGCCAATGAAGATGGTGGGGAAAATTCTCATTACGGATATATGGAAGGAACATCGCAGGCTTGTCCACATATTTCGGGAGTAGCGGCATTGGGACTTTCTTATGCAGCTGAATTACATCGTCATTTCCGTGCAGATGAATTCCGTAAAATGATATTGGAGTCTGTCAATCCGGTGGAACCCTATTTTAAAGAAACGAAAGTTTATTGGTACACAAATGCTTCGTTCGGACAAATAGCTGCCGGACAAATGGAGCCTGCCGCTTATGCGGGCAATATGGGAACAGGGTTGATTGATGCCTATAAGCTGTTGAAAGCAGTTGAAGGAGGTGGTGTGGAGATGACTGTACCTAATATGTATGTGGCCGTCGAAGCTACAAGTAAAATCAATTATTCCCGTTATTTCAAAAATGGAGAGAATATGACCTTTACCTGTACAGTTGATGATAACTCAATTGCTACCCTTACGACAGAGAACAACATTACTTTCACTTTGAAAGGCTTGAAAGTTGGTTCTACAAAAGCTACAGTCAAGGCGAGTGACGGCACCAAGCAAGATTTTTTCATCACTGTTCGTAAGAACGATAGTTGGATGTAAACTCTATTATGAAACGATATCTTGCCGAAACCATCGAACTTGGGCTGTTCCTTCTTATTTACCTGTTTCCTGTGCATAGCTTTGCGCAGGAAACAGTCGAACAAGTCTTGCAGTTTGAACATACAGTAATGAATATAGGAACTTTATCAGAAGACGATGATCCGGCAATGTATCATTTTAAATATCATAATGTAAGCAAGAAGCCTATATACCTTTCCAAGTTAACTACTTCCTGTGGTTGTACGGTAGCCAAATATGATAAAAAGGTAGTGCAACCGGGAGAGCAGGGAGAAATCATATTGGTCTTTCATCCAATGGATCAGGCTGGTGATTTGTATAGGGAAGCGTTTGTTTATACCGATCTTTCGAAGGAGCATCCTACAGCTAAGTTGGCACTCGTCGGTAAGGTATTGCCTACCGCTGACCGATGGAGGGACTATCCTGTATATATAGGGAACACATTACGGCTGAAAAGAAAGGATTGGCAAGTCAGGATACTTTCCCGAGAAGGGAGGCAAGTGGAAAGATTTGTATGCGTTAATACAGGGAAACAGCCTTTGAGGTTATCAGCCTTGTTGTTACCGGAATACATTCACTTCCATACAGAACCGGAAATTATTTCTCCGGGAATAGAAGCTGATATGGTTCTTTCTATTGATAAGGGCTTACTACCTCAAAAGAATGAAATTACATTTCATTTTATGTTGGATGGTATTCCTGTCCGGCCTTGCGAAAGGAGAATACAGGTGAAACTATTGTTACAATAATAATTATTATAAAATATGTATATGAAAAATATATTCAAAATGATGTTACTGGTCACTATGGCATTATTTATGTCATGTGGAGACGACGATGAAGTGAAGCTTCCTGATACGAAGGATGTAAATTATGCGAATATTGCAGGGACTTGGCGATTGAGTGAATGGAATGGAGAAAAGATAGACGGTGATACACGATACTATTATATCAAGTTTGACCGGAAAGAGAAAGACGGAAAACGTTCTTATACCATTTATACAAACCTCAACAGTGCTACGTCCCAGCAAATTCCCGGCTCCTTTACTCTGAATAAAGAGGAGGATTACGGAGATGTTATTAGCGGTACTTATTATTACCAGCTTGATACGGACGATGAATGGGAATATTCATATATCGTTTCGGGGTTAACTGATATTTCAATGGTATGGACTGCTAAAGAGGATATGGGGGAAATAAAAGTTTATACTCGATGTGAGGATATACCATCAGATATCTTAACCGGAACACGAACTTCATTCTAATCTTGATACTTTTAGTATCTTTTATAATAAAACCGTTTAAGTCAGTTTCTTGCACTTAAACGGTTTTGTTTTTGTATTAATCTTCAGTAGTATAGATTATATATAAAAAAACGAAGATTTATTTGGAAATAATATTGAAACTCTTTATCTTTGCATTGAATTTATAATTGTAATGAATACAACTTTGAAAGAAAGGGAAGATAATGAAGCCATACGATCGATTATTAGAACATAATATCAAGCCGTCCATGCAGCGTATCGCTATCATGGAATATCTGATGGATAATCCGATTCATCCATCAGCTGATGATATATATACTGCACTATCTCCCTCGATGCCGACACTTTCAAAAACTACGGTTTATAATACATTGAAATTGTTTTCGGAGCAAGGAGCAGCCTTGATGCTTACAATTGATGAGAAGAATACGAACTTTGACGCAGATACTTCCGTACATTCTCATTTTTTGTGCAAGCGTTGTGGACACATTTATGATCTGAAATGCCCGGAAGCCATAAAGAAAGTGGAGAATATAGACATGGATGGTCACCAGGTATCAGAAGTTCATTATTATTATAAAGGTATTTGCAAGAATTGCTTAAGTAAAGATAAAGAAACACGTATTGACTAATTAATTTAAAATTGAGAAGAAAATGAAAAAATTTAGATGTACTGTATGCGGTTACGTTCATGAAGGTGACGCAGCTCCTGAAAAATGCCCATTGTGTAAAGCTCCTGCCAGCAAATTCGTAGAAGTTGTTGAGGTAGAAGGTGGCGCATTGTCTTTTGCTGACGAACACGTTATTGGTGTGGCAAAAGGTTGTGACGAAGAAATGATTAAGGACCTGAACAATCACTTCATGGGAGAATGTACTGAAGTTGGTATGTATTTGGCAATGAGCCGTCAGGCAGACCGTGAAGGTTATCCTGAAGTAGCTGAAGCTTTCAAACGTTACGCTTGGGAAGAAGCTGAACATGCTGCTAAGTTTGCAGAATTGTTGGGCGACTGCGTATGGGATACTAAAACGAACCTGCAGAAACGTAAAGATGCTGAACAAGGTGCATGCGAGGACAAAAAACGTATCGCAACTCGTGCTAAAGCTCTGAATCTGGATGCTATCCATGACACTGTACACGAAATGTGCAAAGACGAAGCTCGTCACGGCAAAGGTTTTGAAGGATTGTACAACCGTTATTTCGGCGATAAGAAATAATTAAGCCTAATAAACTCTTAAAAGGTCTGTATTCTGCAACGAATACAGACCTTTTTTATTTATATTTGTCTATCAATTTTTAAATACCACAGTTATGAGGAAAATACAACTATTGTTAGTTTGTTTAATGCTTTCGGTGGCTGCTTTTGCTGCTGATAAAGTGATTAAATTGCCGAAGCCTAATTTAAACCGTACCAGTGCGGTGATGAAGGCATTGTCTGAACGACATTCAACTCGCGAGTATGCTTCTAAATCATTGAGTCTGTCGGATCTGTCTGATTTGTTATGGGCTGCTAATGGGATAAACCGTAAGGAATCCGGAATGAGAACAGCTCCGTCAGCGTTGAATAAGCAGGATGTGGATGTATATGTAGTATTACCTGAAGGAAGTTATCTGTATGATGCTAAAAATCATCAGTTGACTCTGGTTGCTGAAGGAGATCATCGTGGAGCAGTAGCCGGTGGACAGGCATTTGTGAAAACAGCTCCGGTGTCTTTGGTGTTAATCAGTGATCTTTCCAGATTTGGAGATGCGAAGAGTGCACGCAGCCAGTTGATGGGGGCTATGGATTCCGGCATCGTTTCTCAAAATATTTCAATATTCTGTTCCGCTGCTAACATAGCAACAGTGCCACGCGCTTCGATGGACAATGAACAATTGAAGAAAGTTTTGAAATTGAAAGATAGCCAAATGCCAATGATGAATCATCCTGTGGGATACTTCAAATAAGGATTGGCAAGATATACAAAAGAGTGACGGTATCCCGCAAGGATACCGTCACTCTTTTCCTATTATAGCGTTACTATCCCGACCGGATAGCGTCACTATATTTTCTTCTTTACTTCAAGAGAAATTCATCAATCGCTTTTTTGTAAGTTGCCTTGTCAGCAGCTCCACGGAAAAGCTGTGGATCTCCTTTCATGGGAATGAATACAAACAATGGAATACTTGTTGCATTAAATAAAGCTGCCAGTTCTTTTTGTTTATCTACATTGACTTTGTAGATGACAATTTTTCCGGCATATTCCTTTGCCAATTCTTTCATGATAGGAGCTGTTTGGCGACATGGTCCGCACCAATCTGCATATAAGTCGATGATGGCGGGCTTATTACCTTTATAATTCCACTCCTTTGATTTCTCATAATCGAAGACGTCTTTCAGAAACATATCTTTGTCCATTACGACGACTTCACCGTTACCTGTTACCTCTTTTTTACCTTGATTAGTTTCCCTACTGTCATTGAATGCGTATACAATTACACTTGCCATGACGAGGGCTACCATTACTAATACTTTCTTCATTCGTTATTATTATCTTTTTATGTATAATGCTTCTCGATAACCCCTTGTAGTTCGCTACTATGGATTACGCCGGAATGTCTCCAGACAGCCTCTCCATTCTTGAACAGTATAAAGGTTGGTACAGCTTGTATGCGATATTTAGTAGCCAGGTCTTCATGCTGGTCAACGTCTATCTTTGCAATACGTGCTTTATCTCCCACAATAAGTTTTAGTTCTTCTAAAACCGGTTTCATTGCTTTGCAAGGTCCACACCATTCTGCAAAGAAATCAACTAAAACGGGCACTGGTGACTGTATTAAATCTTCAAATTTTTCCATAATCTTTTCTTTCTTAGAGTTAAAAAGCAGTCTTTGAAGACCGCAAATATAATTTCTATTTTATTATATAACGAGAAAAAGCTGATTTTGTTCATGAAATAGTAATCATAGAGTCATCATCTTGTAATGTGAAAGAGGGAACTTTGCGTATCTAAAAATAATGGAACTATGAAATTTTTATTTATTGTTCAAGGTGAGGGGAGAGGGCATTTTACACAGGCAATCACTCTCGAAGAAATGTTATTGCGCAATGGGCATGAAGTAGTGGAAGTCTTAGTCGGGAAAAGCTCGACACGTACTTTGCCGGGATTTTTCAATCGGAGTATTCATGCACCGGTGAAGCGATTCATTAGTCCGAACTTTCTGCCTACGGCAGATAATAAACGGGCGAACCTGACGAAAAGCTTTGCATACAATTTATTAAGATTACCGGAGTATCTTCGTAGCATGTATTATATAAATCAGCGGATCAGGGAGACAGGGGCGGAAGTTGTCATCAACTTCTACGAGCTTTTAACCGGACTTACCTATGCACTCTTCCGTCCCTCCGTTCCGTATATTTGTGTTGGGCATCAGTATCTGTTTTTACATCGTGATTTCGAGTCTCCGGATAAAAATTCGTGCCAGTTATGGATGCTGCGTTTCTTTACCCGGATGACCGCTCTAAGATCTTCGAAGAAACTGGCTTTGTCTTTCCTGGAAATGGAACAGGATGATATGAATCAAATAGTGACCGTTCCTCCATTGATTCGTCAGGAAGTGACCGCTATCCGTCCGGAAAAGGGTGATTATATTCATGGATATATGGTTAATTCCGGGTTTGCTGATAGCGTGGAGAGTTTTCATGCGAAACATCCGGAAGTTCCTTTAACTTTTTTCTGGGATAGATCGGATGCTGAAGAGGTGACACGGATTGACGAAACATTGAGTTTCCATCAAATAGATGATGTGAAGTTTCTTAATGCTATGGCGGGTTGTAAGGCTTATGCCAGTACGGCAGGCTTCGAGTCTATTTGCGAAGCAATGTATCTTGGAAAACCTGTATTAATGGTTCCAGCACATATTGAACAAGACTGCAATGCCTATGATGCAATGAAAGCGGGGGCAGGAATAATCAGTGATTCCTTTGATTTGCAGCCGTTGCTTTGTTTTGCAGGAGAATATACTCCGAACCGTCATTTCGTTTATTGGGTTCGTAGCTGTGAACGTCGGATGATCCGTGAACTGGAGAAACTGGCAGCTTCACATTCAGAAATAACTTCAATACCAACATTCACTAATTATTTACCAATATGAAACTAAACAGAACGGATTATGTGCTTGAACGCGCATCAGATGGTGGCTACTATGCCTGGTTGACTGTAAATATGCAATGTAATGCTTATGGGGAATCTCCTGAAGAAGCAGTTCAGAATTTACAGAATATAATGAATGAGATGATTGACGAGATGTATATGGTGGAAGAGTTTATATAAATTGAAAATAGAGAATTAAAAATTGAGAAATATAATGCCAGATGGCATAACTTTTATTTCTCAATTTTTAATTCTCAACTCTCAATTTACTCAATGCTAAGTTCGTCGATGATATGAGAGGCTCCTGCGTATTTATCGATGATAAACAAGGTATAGCGGATGTCAACACAAGCGGCTCGCTGCGATGAAGGACGGAAAGCAATGTCTCCTGTTAAGCCTTCAAAGTTGCGGTCGAAAGCAGTTCCAACCAGCTGACCTTTGCTGTTAAATACTGGGCTGCCGGAGTTTCCTCCTGTATTATCGGTGTTTACGATAAAGCAGACAGGCATTTCACCGTTTTTGCCATAACGTCCATAATCCTGGGATTTATATAACTCTTTTAGCTTTTGAGGCACTACGAATTCCCAGTTTCCCTGATCTTCTTTTTCCATCACACCTTTGAGGGTGGTATGAGCATCATATACCACACCGTCAGCCGGTTCATAAGAAAGCACCTGGCCGTATGTCAATCGTAAAGTAGAGTTCGCATCCGGATAAATCGGCGTTCCTTTTTCCTGTCTCATGTCCATCATGCCTTTCACCCATACTTTATGAGCTGCGTCATAGTTCTGATTGGCTTCTTTCATGGCAATGGCTGTTTTCAGAATTCCGTCGGTAACAGAATATTTGAATAATACCATCCAGTCATATCCTATTTTATACAAACTTGGTTTCTTGATAAACTTCTCAAAGTTTTTAGGATTGCCGAAAATGGACTGTTCGAAACAGGCATCAACGAAGGCGTCAATACTTCCCTTGAAACGAGAATTGATGATTTCGAAGATGTTGATTCGTTGTTCTGCAGGAATGTAGTTGGCATAAGTCTTCAGCATTTCTTTCGCTACCATCTGTTCCACGTCGGGGAAAGGGACAGAAGCAAAATACTTATCACCTTCTTTCTTCAGTTTTAGTTTTGCTTCTTTTATCTGTTCTTTATCTTTCGATTTCAGAGCGGTAACCAATTCTGTCGTGGAAGGGATACGCATAAAATCAAGGGCGGTGACCAATGCTTCATTGATAGCCTGCTGATGATATAGCGCATCGCGTCGGTGAGATACAATAGAGCGAATCTCATCAAAGGCTTTCTGATACGAATCATCTCCCTTTTCACGGCCGCGGGCTAATAGTTCTTCTTGCTGTGCACGTTTGGTATCCAGTACATTGAGGCGTATCAGTCCTTCATTCATGCCGATTGCATTTTTCCAATAATTGGCCGAAGAAGCATATTTGCTTGCATAATGAATACGCACTGCCGGATCTTTCAGCATTTGCTCCATAAGTACTTTCTGACGGGCTCCGCGTACATGCTGGCGCATGAAATTGGTCGTTTGCATCCGTTCTTCCACTTCGTCGGCAATCATATACCGCCAGTTACGTCCGGGGAATCCCATGACAAAGGTGAAATCTCCTTCCTGAACTCCGGCGAGGCTGATCTTCAGATGTTTTTTCACTTGCAGAGGAACGTTGTCTTTAGAATATTCTGCCGGTTTTCCATTCTTGTCCGCGTAAATACGGAAGAGAGAAAAGTCGCCTGTGTGACGAGGCCACATCCAGTTGTCGGTATCAGCTCCGAATTTACCGATGGAAGAAGGAGGAGCCCCTACCATACGAATATCACTGTATACTGTTTTGATGAACAGATAATATTTGTTTCCTCCATAAAAAGCCTTGAGCTCCAACTTTGTTGCAGGAGTTATTTCTATATTCTCGGCTTTGGCAAAACGTTCTGCTACGTTGCCAAGATAACTTGGAGATAGATAATTAACACCATCCGGGTCCGGATCTTTTTTCAGTTGTTCGTTGACGTAATCCGTCACATCGAGAATCCGGTCGATAAAAGTGACGGTTAATCCCGGAGTAGGGAGTTCCGCATCACGGTTCATAGCCCAGAAACCATCTGTCAGATAGTCATGTTCTACATTACTATGTTGCTGGATAGCTCCATAACCACAGTGATGGTTAGTCAGTACCAGTCCTTCGGAAGAGATAACTTCTCCCGTACATCCTCCTCCGAAGTGTACAACAGCGTCTTTTAGAGAAAGACCATTTGCGTTGTATACTTCCTCTATCGGAATTTCGAGGCCAAGTTCGCGCATGGAAACTGCGTTCTGGGTTTTCAGATCGGTTAGCATCCACATGCCTTCGTCGGCGTGGATGCTAAGAGTGGCCAGTGAAAATAGGACAAATAGGATTTGTTTTCTCATTTATTCTACGATTGTCATTTCATTGATTAGGTGTCCGCAGTTTCCTAACTTTTCCAGAATGAACAGGACATAACGGATATCCAGGTTAATACAACGTTGTAGGTTGTTGTCGAAATTGATGTCACCGCTTAATGATTCCCAGTTGCCATCAAAAGCACAACCGATCAGTTCTCCGTTTTCATTCAATACCGGGCTGCCGGAGTTACCACCGGTGATGTCGTTGGTCGACAGGAAGCAGACAGGCATATCACCATTTGGCAAAGCATAACGGCCATAATCTTTCTTTTCAATCAGTTCTTTCAGTTTGGCAGGTACAACGAATTCACGGTCTTCCGGATTTTCTTTTTCAAGAATACCTTTGGTGGTCGTATAGTAGTTGTAGTGTACACCGTCTTTCGGATCATAAGGTTTCACGTTACCATAGGTCAGACGAATGGTAAAGTTTGCATCCGGATAAGAAGGTACAGGCAACTTCATTTCCCCCAGACCACGGATATAAGTTTTGTGCAGCAAAGCTAGTTCCTGATCCATATCCTTGAGTTGGGAAGCCAGTGTATCCATTAAGTCGTATTTAGACTGGCAGTATTGCAGTGCCAGATCATTGTCAATCGCTTTCACTGAAGGCTTCTTTGTAAACTTCTCGAAGTTTGCCCGGTTGGCAAAAATAGAGTTGTCATACATATCATCAACGAATTTGTTATAATCGCCTTTATATTTCTGCTCAATAACCTTATAAATAGAAGGACGTTGGTTTGCCGGAATCATTTCAGCATATAAGGGGAACAAGGCTTTCGCTACCTTGCGGTCTACTTCATGATCGTAATCTTTGTTATGGATGCTTTCGTAAGTGCTTTCCAAGGCTTTCATGCGTGCTTCGATTACAGAATCGTTTTTCTCAAGCAATGCTTCGCGTGTTTTAGTCAACATCACATTGCCAAATTCGATAGCTCCGAAGAAAGTCTCTCTCAAACAGGTGTACTGATAGTTGAGAGGAGTTGTCTTAGCTACCAGGTCATCAATGTTCTTCACTACCGCTGCATATTCAGCATTGTTTTGTGCTTTTGCAAACTCTGCGAATTTGGCTTCTTGTGCAGCTTTTGTTCCCAATACATCATTATCGATGATGGCCTTATTCATGCCGATGGAGTTTTTCCAATAGTTGCTGGAACCCGCATACTTGTTAGCATATTGAATACGGATTTTGTCACTGGCATTCATTACCTCTTTCAGGACAGCCAAACGTGCACCACGAATACGGATACGTGGATCGTTTTCCGATTCCATACGTTCTTTTACTTCTGATACGGTCAGGTAGCGGCTCGTACTTCCGGGGAATCCCATAATCATTGCATAATCTCCTTCTTTCAATCCTTTGATAGAGATAGACAAATGTTTCTTGGTTTTCAGTGGGACGTTACTCTCGCTGTATTCTGCAGGTTCACCATTTGCATCTGCATAAATACGGAACATGGAAAAGTCACCGGTATGACGCGGCCACATCCAGTTGTCTGTTTCACCACCAAACTTACCGATAGAAGAGGGTGGAGCGGCTACCATACGTACATCCGGATATATTTTCTTATAGAAAAGATAGAATTTATTTCCGGCATAGAACGGAAGAGCTTGCGGAACAATTCCCTTTTTGTCTGCCAGGTCACTTTTAAAATAAAGATCATGAGCCAGCTTTTGAAGGAATATATTGCTGAATGATTCGGATTCGGTGATTTCTTTCGCCGCGATCTTGGCATTGACAATATCCGTAATATCTTCGATACGTTCGATAAATGTGAATTGCAATCCCGGAGTAGGGAGTTCTTTGTCTCTGGAAGTAGCCCAGAAACCATCAGTCAGATAATCGTGCTCAACACTACTATGTTGCTGGATGGAGGCGTAGCCACAATGGTGATTGGTCAGAATCAAACCTTCGGGTGAGATAATTTCTCCGGTACATCCGCCTCCGAATATACCTACGGCATCTTTAAGAGAAATTCCATTCGGATTATATAGGTCCTGTGCTTCCAGTTTTAATCCTTGTTTTTTCATCATGTCTATGGAGTGTTGCTGTTGCATCAGTTGCAATAGCCACATACCCTCATCCGCTTTAACGGAACATACAAAAAGCGCAGCCAGCGCTAATAGATAAAGTCTTAGTCTGTTCATTATTTAATGATAAAATTAAAATATATGATTGGTTAGTATTCAATTTTCAAATCTCCGTTCTTCAGTGCTTCCATGATATTAGCAGGCGGACGTTGATTCATCAGTTCGTTTTTCATAAAGTCCATATAAGGAGCTACATGCTTAAAGAACTGGTAATAGCCTTTGCATAAGTAATTCAATCCCGGTTCGCCTTCTGCCGTTTGGCTGAAACGATTTTTCGGGCATTCTCCGTTGCAGGCAAACAGGAACTCACATTCCTTGCATTGAGTAGGGAGAGACTGATATTTCATGTTCCCGAAATTGTGCTGACGCTCGCTATGCATCATTTCCACCAGAGTTTTACTATAAATGTTACCTAATTTATATTCGGGAAATACAAAATGGTCGCACGAATAAACATCTCCGTTGAATTCCATCACACCGGCATGACCGCAGGTCTTTGCCATTGTGCATATACCAGGCTGTTCGCCCATCCAGTTCGCCAGAGTCGAATCGAATATTTGTACATAGTACTTGCCTACATCTTCTTTCACCCATTCGTCGAAAAGAGCACAAAGGAAGTTGCCCCATTGCTCCGGAGTGATCGAAAAATCGGCAAGAGTTCCGGCTTTATTTTCTGCAAGAGAAGCGAGGTGACGACCGTCCTCATGTGAGAGAATACGTTCAACGATAGGAGCGAACTGGATATACTGACAACCGATTTCTTTGAAGAAACGATAAAAGTCTAGTGGATAGTCGGCATTGAAGTCATTAATAACTGCCATCGCATTCCATTCCACCCCATGTTTTTTCAAAAGATTGATGCCTTGCATCACTTTCACAAAAGAGGGTTTTCCCATTTTATTTTTGCGATACTCGTCATGAAACTCCTGGGGACCATCGATAGAGACTCCTACCAGCCAATTATTTTCACGGAAGAACTCGCACCATTCGTCGGTGAGCATGGTTCCGTTGGTTTGGATGCAGTTGTCGATCGTTCGTCCGCGGGCATACTTTTTTTGTAGTTCCATCGCCTTTTTATAGAAGGAGAGCGGTCGCATCAGCGTTTCTCCTCCGTGCCAGGTGAAAAGCACCTGCGGCATGGTTTGTGAGTTAATGTACTCGTCGATAAACTTTTCCAGAAGTTCATCGCTCATTACGTGTTTCAGATTGTCTTTGTATAGGTTGGCCTTTTCCAAATAGTAGCAATAATCGCATGCTAGATTACATACGGCACCTACAGGCTTTACCATTACATAAAGCGGTTTGGCAAAAGGGGCAAATGTTGATGTTTTCATGACCGCAAAATTAGATAAACTAAATGAAAAAAATAGCCTTATACCTATGTTTATAAGGATTATTAAAGAAAAGAGTCTTACAAGATTTAAATATTGATAAAATGTTTCTTTGAATTCTGAATCAGTTGTACCTTTGTACCCAGAATTTAATGAATAGATGAACGTGAATAAAATTTTGCCTTTTTTGCTTTTGCTTCCGTTTTTGGCTTCCTGCACCAGTAAGTACAAGATTGAAGGAACCTCTTCAGTGAATAGTCTGGATGGAAAGATGTTGTATCTTAAGTCCCTTCGTGATGGAGAGTGGGTGAAGCTGGATTCAGCTGAAGTAGTGCATGGTCTGTTCTCAATGAAAGGGAAAATAGATTCCGTACAGATGGTGACACTTTATATGGATGAAGAAAGCATTATGCCGATTGTGTTGGAAAGTGGGAAGATAACTGTTACCATTAGCAATACGGACCTCAAGGCAGTCGGAACATCTTTAAATAATGCACTGTACGAGTTTATCAGCAAAAGAAACCAATTGGAAGAAAGCATTGGTGAACTGGAGCAGAAGGAAACCCGTATGGTACTGGATGGAGGCGATCTGGATGAGATTCACGGTCAGTTGGTGGTGGAAGGAGACTCACTGATGAAAGCGATGAATCAGTATGTGAAAACGTTCATCTCCGATAATTACGAAAATGTGCTGGGACCCAGTGTGTTTATGATGCTCTGCAGCTCTTTGCCCTATCCCATTATGACTCCGCAGATTGATGATATAATCAAGGATGCTCCTTATTCTTTTAAAGACAATAAGCTGGTTAGAGAGTTCCTGTCTAAAGCAAGAGAAAACATGAAGTTGATAGAAGAACATCAACGATTGGAACAAAATGCTTCAACAAATAAGTAATACTTGAGTTTTTTGTGTATTTTTGCACAAAACTCAAGTAAAGTGAAAACGACTACTGTTTCGGTATACGCCGCTTTCTTTTTTATTTTAGTCTTATCAGTTTCTTGTCATAGAGATTCGGAGGCCCCTGATGCGGCATTCCAGAGGATTGAAATGTGCATGGAATCTCTTCCGGATACAGCTCTGTATCTATTAAAGTCAATACCTCATACTGAAAAATTGCGTGGAAAGTTGCAGGCGGATTATGCACTTTTATTGACGCAGGCGATGGATCAGAACTATGTGAAGTTTACTTCTGACTCATTGATTGCACTGGCGCTGAATTACTATACTGTAGAGCGTGGTGACTCTGTTACGCGTGCTAAAGCGCAGTATTATTATGGAAGAGTGCTGCGTGAATTGGGCAAAGATGAAGAGGCTTTGACGTTTTTATCTTCGGCAAAAGGAAATGTTCGGGAATATTCAATGTTGTAAGATGTTTGCAATGGCTACTGATGAGATAGGGATGATTAACCGGAAAAAGAAATTGTATCAGGAGTCGTTGAAGAATTTTCGGGAGTCATATACGATCTATGAAGAGTTGAAAGATTCTTTGAGTCTTGTCAGAGCCGGGCAAAATATAGGCCGGGCTTATTTGTTTCAGAATAAATGGGATAGCTGCTATTTCTATTATACTTACGCTTTAGAACTAGCCAGGGAAAAGCAATATCCGTCTGAAGTTTCCATTTTACATGAGTTGGGGATACTGTACCGTTCCATGGGAGAACTGAAAAAGTCAGAACGCTATTTTCTTGCTGCTTATGAAAAAGAAACGGATGAAGAAAGGAAATACGTGGAGTGTATGTCTCTCGGCTATTTGTATATACAGATGGGCGATGCAGAGAATGCCCGGAAATATTTTAAGATGAGTATCAATTCTTCTAAAGAATATACCCGTATTGACGCATATAACAATTTATACTTTCTTGAAAAAGATATTGATAATTTTGAAGAAGCGATTATCTACCATGAAAAAGCGGACTCTATCGTGAATGTATTGGATGAAGTCGATTCGCAGGAGTTGATAACAGAACTGCAAAAGCAGTACGAGAACGAGAAACTCCGGAATGATAATCTACAACTGAAAGTGGACCGTACAGTTTTTATATTTTGCGGTACGGTTATTTTCCTGATTGTGGCCTTCTATATGTGTTATTACTACTACAAAAGTAAAAATCACAGGAAGAAGATTGCCGAAATCGAATCCCAGATTAGAGATAATGAAGAGGAGATAAAGCGATACCAGCAGGAGATGGAAGAAATCCAGGAGTTGAAAGATCAAGTACTGGAAGAGAACCGCATACTGGAAGAAAATCGAATGAAGGTAGGCGAGTTGAATGGAAAGATTGTACTTCTAAGTATGCAGAACAAAACCTTATCGGGACTGTTGAAAGAACTGGGAGGAGAATTAACTGTCGGACCCTCTTCTGAACAGTACATATCCGCTTTTCGTCTGCTGCTTGCTATCAAAGAGGGAACATTAAGAGGTAAATTGTCTAATGGAGAACGCTATAAATTGTTTAGCCTGTTTGATTTACTCTATTCTAATTACGTTACCCGGTTGCTTGACAAAACTCCTTTATTAACTAAACATGATCTTGAGATCTGTTGCTTTCTTAAATTTGGACTGACCAATGAAGAACTGGCGCGTATTTTTCAGACCTCTTCCGATTCTGTTACCAAAGCAAAAGGAAGGCTGAAAGGTCGATTAGGCATTTCTCCACAAGAAGATTTGAATGTGTTTTTAAGGGATTTTTGATAAATAAAAAATGAATTGTCCGGGTCATTAATAGAACGCTAATCTGTATTTGATTGAAATGTAAGTGTTTACGAAAAATCAGGCGCACTGATTTTGTCCGGGTGACTTTTTTTGTGTTTTCGGATGCATGCTGTACTTTTGACACAACAAAAACCAAATAGCTATATGAAAAATCCTAATGAATTATCTGCCGCCTCTTCTTTGAGAGGTGACGAATTGCAGTTAATAGAACAAAAAGCCAGCATTGTTGTCGGAATAGCAAATTCTCGCACCAGGTTACGGATAGGAATTCTATTAAGTAAATATTCAGAGTATCAGGTGGATTATATATCCTCCGAGAGTGAGATCGGTAAACTGATTGAAGAAGCCGACTTGATTATTGGTGCGGGGATTACCGCTTACGAAGGGGTATTGCGCCGAAAGCCGGTGATTGTAGTGGGTGATTATGGCTTGGGAGGTCTGGTTACTCCGGATACATTCCGCAAGCATTATAACAATCGGTTTAGAGGGAAGATTAATGGTGTCAGAAATGAATCTTTCTCATTAGAGAATTTAGAAAAGGAAATTTATAAAAGTTTTAATTTGACTTTTCAAGAATTACAAATGATGTCAAACCAAACCATAACCTTGCAAAACATCTAAATATCTGAATTTCTTAATTTAATAGTTTGATGCATAAAACTGGTTAGGAATATGGGGGTGCGTGAGCATCCCCATATTTATATAAGATTATGTACTGACTATCGGTCTTGATCTTCGTTTTTCACCATTCCCTTGTATTGTTCCGGCAGGGCGCTTTCAACCGCAGCGTAGGCCTCTGCCATGGTTGCCTTGATATTTTCCATTCCTTTCCCTTTGGGAGGAATAGGCTCGTGAATAGTCAGAATCATGCGATGACGGTGTATCCATTTGCCTGTGCGTGGCAGAATCTCGAATGAGCCGTCAATGGTGACGGGTACAACCGCCAACTGTAAATCATCAGCCAACTGGAAAGCGCCTTTCTTAAAGTATCCCATGTGTCCTGTAAATGTACGCGCTCCTTCAGGAAAGACTACGAGAGAAACCCCGTCTTTCAATGAGTCTTTTGCCTGCCGGATTGTTTCCAATACTTTTTTAGGACCAGATCTGTCTACAAAGATATGTCCTGCACTTTCACAGGCTTTTCCTACAAACGGCAGTTTGCGCAGGCTTTTTTTCATCATCCACTTAAAGTTTCTTCCGATGAAGCCGTAAATAAGGAAAATATCAAATGAACCCTGATGGTTAGGTACGAAAATATAGGAAGTCTTGTCATGCAACTTTTCACGTCCCTCAATCTTCACGGGAATCAATAGAAACAGACAAATTAATTGTGACCAAATCTTCCCCGGATAATATCCCCAGATGTGGGCTCCTCCCAAGAGAGAACCTACAATAGTGACGATTGCCGTGAGGATGGTCAACACTAATAAAATAGGCAAAGCGATGCAAATCTGATAAATATAATACAGTATCTTCATAGGGTTGGATTTTTATCCTGCAAATATACATGATTATTGGTAAAAAAGAGAGGCAGATGTGATATAATCTTTTTGATTGTGTTATTTTTGCCTCTTGTTATTAGAGATAGTTACAAAATTATGATACGTATATTACATACTGCCGACTGGCATCTGGGACAAACCTTTTTTGGTTATGATCGCACGGAAGAACATGGAGTATTCCTGAATTGGCTGGCAGAAGAAATTCGTCAGAAAGAGATTGATGCATTGATTATAGCCGGAGATGTTTTTGATGTTTCCAACCCTTCCGCAGCATCCCAAAGCATGTATTATCAGTTTATTTATCGGGTGACAGCAGAGAATCCGTATTTGCAGATTGTCATTGTTGCCGGCAATCATGATTCGGCAGCACGCCTGGAGGCTCCTTTGCCTCTGTTGCAAGCTATGCGGACGGAAGTCAGAGGGGTAGTTCGCAAGCTCGAAGGCGGAGAAATCGATTATGACCATTTGACTGTGGAACTGAAGAACCGGAAAGGGGAAGTGGAATTGCTTTGCATGGCAGTTCCTTTTCTGCGTCAGGGAGATTATCCGGCCGTGCAAACGGAAGGCAATCCGTATGCGGAGGGAGTTCGCGAACTTTATGCACAACTTTTGCAAAGGCTATGGAAGCGAAGGACGGAGAATCAGGCGATTCTTGCCATCGGTCATTTGCAGGCTACAGGATCGGAAATTGCAGAGAAGGATTATAGCGAGCGTACCGTGATTGGTGGGCTGGAGTGCGTATCTCCGGAAACCTTTTCCGAACAGATAGCTTATACGGCATTGGGACATATACATAAAGCGCAGCGAGTGTCCGGAAGAGAGAATGTGCGGTATGCCGGAAGTCCCATTCCGATGTCTTTTGCCGAGAAACATTATCATCATGGAGTCGTGATGGTGACTTTCGACGGAGGCTGTGCGGTGGACATTGAACGGTTGGAATGCCCGAAATTAATACCTTTGTTGAGTGTCCCGAACGGAGAACCTGTTTCACCGGAAGCCATCTTGGAAGCCTTGAAGGAACTACCCGAGACAGAAGCCGTAGCCCCATATCTGGAAGTAAAGGTATTGTTGGAGGAACCGGAACCCATGCTTCGGCAGGAGATTGAAGATGCACTGGCAGATAAAAACTATCGGTTGGCGCGTATTGTTTCTACCTATCGCACTGAAACTGGAAATACGACGAAAGAAAATGAAAACTGGAAGAGGGGGTTGCAGGAAATGTCTCCCTTGCAGATTGCACAGTCTGCCTTTGAGAAGATTTATCAGGTGGAAATGCCTGTAGAACTGACAGGTTTGTTTGAAGAGGCCTATTTGGCTGCTACCCGTAAAGAAGAGGAGGAAGAAGAATGAAAATACTAGCTATACGATTGAAGAATCTGACCTCGATAGAAGGAACGGTAGAAGTGGATTTTATGGCAGAACCATTACATTCTGCAGGTATCTTTGCCATTTCAGGACCTACCGGTGCAGGTAAGTCTACTTTATTAGATGCCTTATGCCTGGCATTGTATGATAAGGCTCCCCGCTTTGCTACTTCAGTGGAAAATGTGAACCTGGCAGATGTGGGAGACAATCAGATTAATCAGTCTGATGTTAGAAATTTGCTGCGCCGGGGGACAAGTGACGGTTATGCGGAAGTCGATTTTTTAGGTATTGACGGACGGCGTTACCGTTCTCGTTGGTCGGTGAGGCGGACAAGAAACAAGATAAACGGTTCTTTGCAGCCACAAACGCTGGAAGTGAAAGAACTGGATACGGAGAAAGAATTTCAAGGTACCAAGAAAGAGTTGTTGATTCAGTTGGTGGAGTTGGTTGGCCTGACGTATGAACAGTTCACCCGTACAGTATTATTGGCACAAAATGATTTTGCTACATTTCTGAAATCAAAAGGGGCGGCAAAAGCAGAATTACTGGAGAAGTTGACAGGAACCGGTGTGTATTCCCGGATTTCTCAAGAGGTCTATGCCCGGAATAAGGCGGCACAAGAAGAGGTGACCTTGATTCAGAATCGGATGAATGTGATCGAATTGATGCCGGAAGAAGAGCTGCTTGCTCTGCAAAAAGAGAAAGAACTATCGACTGAAAAGCGTGCGGCAGGGATTAAACTGCTGGCAGAACAGAATGAACAACTGAATGTGGTTCGTTCATTAAAAATACAGGAAGAACTTTGTAAGAAAAAGCAGCAGGAAGAACAGGAGGAACAGGCTAGGGAGAAAGTTCTGCAGGGTGCATTGGCTTCCCAAGAGGAAGGATTGGTGCATTTTAAGGCACAATGGGAGGCCATACAGCCGGACTTGAAGAAAGCACGTCAATTGGATGTACAGATACAGTCTCAACAAAGCAGCTATATACAGTCGCAGCAGATTTTACAAGCGGCTAACAGGCAGGTGGCGGAGCAGGAACAAAAAATGCGAGTGGCTGCGGAACAATTACAGGTGTCTTATTCTTCTCTGAACCGCTTATTAAGCCATGTAGGGATAGAAGAAGCACTGCAACTTGAACAGGTGGAAGAGATTCTACGGCAAGAAGAAAGTAAACTGGTTGCCGCTACCAGTACGAATGAGGAACGTTTGTTGCGCTTAAATTCTTTCGGATATCCGTTATTGGCCGAAGAACAGGTGAAGTTGCAAAAAGAGTTGACTCGTCAGCAGAATATCCGGCAATTAACGGAAACGCAGACGAAAGCAAAGACGGAAATAGAAAGACTGGAGAAAGAAGTGGCCAATTGTCTGAAACAATTGACGGAGCAAGAAACCGCATTGAAAGTTACTCAACGTCTTTACGAAAATGCACGTATGGCAGTGGGAAAAGACGTGAAAGCATTGCGCCGGCAATTACAGGAAGGGGAGGCTTGTCCGGTTTGCGGTAGCACAGCGCATCCTTATCATCAGGAACAGGAGGTGGTAGATACTCTTTTCCGGAGTATAGAGCAGGAGTATAATGTAGCATCAACCAACTATCAGCAGATGAATAACCGGAGCATTGCTCTGCAACGTGATTTGGCGCATCAAAAAACGGTGGACGGACAGATCGCGGAACAGTTGGCAGCATTATATAAAGCAGGGATTGAAGCCGGAAACGAAGAGCAAATACAACACCGTTTGGCGGAACTGGCAATACGTATTTTGGAATATCGCAATCTTTATGCAGAATGGCAGCGCAGCGATGAAGAAATTAAAAAGATGCGTGCACATTGTGAAGCCCTCCGTGAGAATGTTTCTCTCTGTCGTTTGGCTATGCAGAAAGTATCGTCTGCCAAAGAACAGCTGGTAATCTTACAGAATGCTGCTTCGGCCGAACTAAAGAGATTTGAAGTGATAGAGAAAGCGCTGAATGTGCTTCGTCAGGAACGTTCGCAGCTATTGAAAGGAAAAAGTGCGGATGAAGCGGAAGCTGCCGTAGCAAAAAGAGAGAAAGAACTGAATCTCGCTTTGGAGAAAGCACGTAAAGAAGTAGAGGCGGTACACAACCGGCTTTCCGGTTTGCAAGGAGAGATGAAGCAAATTGCACTAGCTATAGGAGAGTTGCAGGAACAGTATAAAAAGATAGAGTCTCCCGAACTGCTTCCCGAAATAATAAAGAAGCAACAGGAAGAAAACCTGAATATAGAACGTGCCCTTTCTACTATGGAAGCCCGCCTGCTACAACAAGCAAAGAATAAACTGACTGTGGAACAGATTGCGAAGGAACTGGCAGAGAAACAAACTGTTGCCGAACGTTGGGCAAAATTGAATAAACTGATTGGCAGTGCGGATGGAGCGAAATTTAAAGTGATTGCTCAAAGTTATACTTTGAATTTGTTGCTGCTTCATGCCAATCAACATTTATCCTATCTCTCTAAACGCTATAAGCTGCAACAGGTACCCGATACGTTGGCACTTCAGGTAATAGATTGCGATATGTGTGATGAAATACGGACCGTGTACTCTCTTTCAGGAGGTGAATCGTTCCTGATTTCTTTGGCACTGGCTTTAGGTTTGTCTTCCTTGTCAAGTAATAATCTGAAAGTTGAATCTCTTTTTATTGATGAAGGTTTCGGCTCTTTGGATGCGGAAAGTTTGCGTACAGCGATGGAAGCATTGGAACAATTACAGATGCAGGGGCGGAAAATAGGAGTAATCTCTCATGTGCAGGAGATGAGTGAACGGATTTCTGTTCAGGTGCAGGTACATAAGAAAGTGAATGGAAAAAGTGTGCTTACCGTGGTGGGGTAAGCACACTCCTTACTACTTAGTATGAATTATTCAGGTTGGATTCTTTTACATTAATTCGTTCAGTTCGCTTAAATTCTTTTTGATTTCGTGGATACGATTTAAGAACTTCTTGCGGTAAATCCATAAGATCAATCCCAGTCCTCCGCCCCATAACAGGATGAAGAAAGCGATCATGCCCATTCCATATTGCCACACTTGCCAGTAGATAAATGAAAGTATAGCCAGGACTAGGAGAAAGGCAATAGCAATCAATCGTTCCCTGATGGTCCATCGATGGATACGGTTTACGCGGCTGATTACTTCTACCAAAGGCATCTCGTCTATTTGTGTCCGTTGGAGGAAACGGGTGGTGACGATATCCCAGCAAAGGGCAGGAATCCATGCGAAAATGATAATGATATAGATCGGGTTCAATCTGTTGTGCAACAGTACCTCCGCTAAAAATAAGATCAGTATCGGCAGAGAAATCAGAATAAGCTTGATGTTCAGTCTGGCAATGGCATGGATACCTTTGTCCGCATGCCTTATCAGCTTTTCAAGCTCTTCTTCTTTGATGAACTCTTTGTCTTTCAAGTGTTCATCCAGGGCATTCCAAGATTTTTTCAGTTCTTCCAGTTCCATATATCTTATTCCTCCTTTTTCATTCTTTTAAGTTTGTCTTTGATGCGACTTAGTTTGGTCGCTACATTGGTAACCGTCAGTCCGGTGATTTCTGCTATTTCCTCGTAACTTTTGTCTTCGAGATAAAGCAGGATAATTGATTTGTCGAGTTGTCCCAGTTGGTTAATCATCTGATAGAGCTGTTTCAGCATTTCGTTGATCGGGTCGTGTGCTTCTATGGCCCAGTCGGTATCTCTGGTGAGGCTGACTATTTCCGGCACATTCTTTTCTTTACGATAGAAGCTGATACAGGTGTTGAGGGCAATACGGTAAATCCAGGTGGAAACCTTACATTCTTTTCTGAATTTGGGATAGGCTTTCCAAAGGTTCAATACCACATCCTGATACAGATCATTGAGAGGAGCATTGGGATTGGCATACAGATAGCATACCTTGTAGATCACCCGTTCATATTCGCGGATCACCGACAAAAACTCTTGTTCAATAGGGGCGCTAACCTCTGCTGTTTGTTCTCTCATGGAATCTATGATTACTTTTCTGGTTAGTTAGTCGTGAGAAAAGGAGAAAAATCACAGGGGAATAAGGACTATTGGAGATTAGCTGCCAGAAACTTACACATTTCTTCGATACTTTTTCCCCGACGGCGGGCATAATCTTCCAATTGGTCTTCTCCAATCTTTCCGACGGAGAAGTATTCGGAAGCCGGGTGTGAGAACATAAGCCCGCAAACAGAAGCGTGCGGGTACATAGCTCCGTTTTCGGTCAGCGAAATGCCTATCTGCTTCATGTCCAACAGTTCATCCAGCAGGAAGTTGACAGATTGATCCGGTAAAGACGGGTAGCCGACAGCAGGACGAATGCCCTGATACTTTTCGACCAGTAAGTCCGCTATGCCTAAATTCTCGTCTTTGGCATATCCCCACGCTTCTTTGCGCACATATTCATGCATCTTTTCTGTTGCTGCTTCTGCCAGTCGGTCGGAGAGGGTTTGGACAAGCAGGTGTTTATAAGGGTCCTGTTCGTACAATCCTTCCATGTCCGCATCAATGGAAGAGGCAAAAGCACCGATGGTATCCGGGATGCCGGAAGAGATCGGGCGGATAAAGTCACTTAGACAAAGAAAAGGACTACCGTCTCTTTTCGGTGTTTGCTGGCGCAGTAAAGGAAAAGTGATGAACCGGTCTTTTTCTTTCTCAATAATCAGGTTATCCCCGTCAGAGTTTGCCTTGCAAAGCTTGAAGATGGTCTTTACTTCATAATCCCGGTCAAGCAGATCGAGCATCCGGTTGGCCTCTTTGAATAGCTGCATTGCTTCGGAAGCTTTATTACGTTCTTCTTCCGGGAAAGTTGTCAGCCACGAAGCACGGCAGGCATCACATCCGTGAATGTTGGCGATGGCTGCAAAACGTGGCTGGAACCCCCATGCGTGGAAAAAGTAAATCCAGTTGATGTAGGGAGTGACTGTATGTATTTTATAAGACAAAATGGTACTCATAGGCTTGTTGAAGGCGAGCTGCTGTTTATCTGAATCTTAATTCCTGTCCGCGATAAGTCTCGTCTATTTCTCCGTTGTTATATAACAGATGTCCGTTTACAAATGTTTTCTCTACTTTCCAGTCGAATGTGTGTCCCTCTAATGGGCTCCATTTACATTTGCTTAGAATACAATCGGTTGTTACAGTCCATTCGCTTCCGGGACGGACTAATACCAGGTCAGCCTGATAGCCTTTGCGAATGAATCCTCTGTTTTGTATCTCATACATCTGCGCAGGAGCATGAGCCATCTTTTCTACTACTTTTTCGATAGTAAACACTCCTTTTTCTGTCAACTCCAACATGCTGACGAGTGAGAACTGAATCATCGGCATTCCGGACATTGCTTTTAAGGCACCGCCTTCTTTTTCGCTAAGTAAATGTGGGGCATGATCTGTGGCAATAGCATCAATCAAACCGCTATTGACAGCCTCTCGCAAAGCTTTCCGGTCTTGCGCTGTCTTAATGGCAGGGTTGCATTTGATGCGGGTACCCAGTGTCTGATAGTCCTCTTCCGTAAAGAGCAGATGAGAAACACAGGCTTCTGCCGTGATCTTTTTTTGTACCAAAGGTACGTTAGAAAACAGGCTCAACTCTTTAGCTGTGGAAATATGCATGATGTGCAGGCGGGCGTTTGTCTCACGTGCCAACTGCACTGCCAGTTCGGATGAACGATAGCAAGCTTCTTCCGAACGAAGGAGCGGATGAAGAGCCAAAGGTACGTCGTCTCCGTATTCTTTCTTATATTTATCCGTGTTTTCTTTGATAATTCCCTGATCTTCGCAATGAGCAGCGATGAGCAGATCGGTTCCACCGAATATATTACGCAGACTGGCCATCCGGTCTACCAGCATATTGCCGGTGCTTGAACCCATAAATAACTTCACTCCACAAACCCGGTGTTTATCCAGTTGTGCAAACTGGGTATAGTTATTATTCGTTGCTCCGAAATAGCAGGAATAGTTGACTGCTGACTTTTCACCCAACAGAACAAATTTTTCCTCCAAAGCCTCCAATGTGGTAGTTTGCGGATTGGTATTGGGCATATCCATGATAGAGGTGACACCTCCTGCTGCCGCAGCACGACTTTCTGTGGTGATATCTGCCTTATGAGTCAGTCCGGGATCGCGGAAATGCACATGTTCGTCGATGGCACCCGGCAAAAGATAACACCCGGTTGCGTCTATTATCTCGTCGCAGGGGGCAGTTGCGTTTTCTTCACCAACCAATATTTCGGCTATCTTTTCATTCTCGATTACTACTGAACCCAGAACTTTTCTTCCTTCGTTGATAACAACGGCGTTTTGAATCAGTGTACGTTTCATTTCTTTTGTGGGAATTTATGGAACCAACTATTTACTTTTAATTTTATCACACCAAATATGGCTTCTCCAAAGATGCTGCTATTCATTTTAGAAGTCCCTAATTCACGATTAATAAAGATAACGGGAACCTCGATAATTTTGAAACCACACTTATAAGCAGTGAATTTCATTTCAATCTGAAAGGCATATCCTTTGAAGCGAATATGATCTAAATCGATTGTTTCCAACACCTGGCGGCGGTAGCAAACAAATCCGGCAGTGGTGTCATGTACAGGTATTCCGGTGATAAACCGCACATATTTAGAGGCAAAGTATGACATCAATACCCGTCCCATCGGCCAATTCACTACATTCACTCCGCTGACATAACGGGAACCGATGGATACATCTCCTCCTTGTTCCGAACAAGCCTGATACAAACGGGGTAAATCATTCGGATTATGACTGAAGTCTGCATCCATTTCAAAAATATACTCGTATGCGTGTTCCAGTGCCCATTTAAATCCGGTAATGTAGGCAGTACCCAGTCCCAGTTTTCCTTTACGTTCTATCATAAAAAGCTGTTCGGGAAATTCTTGTTGCAGTTTTCTTACGATGGCTGCCGTTCCGTCCGGAGAGCCGTCTTCTATGACCAGAATATGGAATACTTGGGGAAGGCCGAAAACGGCACGGATGATATTTTCTATGTTCTCCCGTTCATTATAGGTGGGGATAATTACAATGCTATCCGATGTCTGCATATAGATACTATAAAATTTAGAAACAAAAGTAGTTCTTTTTCCTTTAGTTATAGCTGAACTAAGGAAAATTTAACGTGTTTCATACCCCATTCGGAATAAGACGGCATGTTGTCGGAACTAAGCCCGCACCTCGCTTGGGGTAAGCCCACGTCTTAGCAGTGCTCATCCCACGGCTCACGGACGTTTAGCCCACGGCTTAACAGTACTCGCCCCACATCTAAGTAATGTCCGGCAGATACCTTATTATAATACTTCTGTTCTTTGGGTGTATACTCCCAATCTTTTTTGTAATTTTGCGGGGAAATTTTATAGGTATGACAATAACTGAGTTGCAACAACAATATGCTGCCCATCCCAATATGGCAGTAATGAAGCGCTTGTTGAAGGACACTTCCGTTCAGACTGTTTTTTGCGGAGGACTGTGTGCATCCGCCGCTTCTCTTTTTTCTTCTGTACTGGTGCAAGAGGGTGGTTGCCCGTTTGTATTTATTTTAGGTGATTTTGAAGAAGCCGGATATTTCTATCACGACTTGACGCAGATATTGGGTACGGAAAGAGTATTGTTCTTTCCATCTTCATTCCGTCGCTCCATCAAGTATGGACAAAAAGATGCGGCCAATGAGATTTTGCGTACAGAAGTACTTAGCCGCTTGCAAAAGGGGGAAGAGGGATTATGTATCGTTACGTACCCGGATGCATTGGCGGAGAAAGTGGTGTCGCGCAAGGAATTGAGTAATAAAACGCTGAAGCTGAATGTAGGAGAGAAAGTGGATACCACTTTCATCACCGATGTGTTGCATAGTTATGGTTTTGAATATGTAGACTACGTATATGAGCCGGGACAATATGCTGTTCGCGGTAGTATTATCGACGTTTTCTCTTTTGCTTCGGAATATCCTTATCGCATCGATTTCTTTGGTGATGAAGTGGAAAGTGTTCGTACCTTTGAAGTGGAGTCTCAATTATCCCGTGAGAAGAAAGATGGAGTGTCTATCGTTCCCGATTTGGCGGTGACAGGAGATGTAACGACTTCTTTTCTGGATTTTATCCCGAAAGAGACTACCTTGGCGATGCGCGATTTTCTTTGGTTGCGCGAGCGAATCCAGGTGGTACACGATGAGGCGCTGACTCCACAGGCAATAGCCGTTCAGGAGGCCGAAGAGAATGGTGGCATTACATTGGAAGGGAAATTGATAGACGGCAGCGAGTTTACTGTACGGGCACTCGATTTCCGCCGGTTGGAATTTGGTAATAAACCGACCGGAACGCCCAATGCCAGCGTTACTTTCAATACATCTGCCCAGCCTATCTTTCATAAGAATTTCGATCTGGTAGCTTCTTCTTTTAAGGATTATCTGGAAAAAGGCTATTCGCTTTATATCTGCAGTGACAGCATGAAGCAAACAGATCGTATCAAAGCTATTTTTGAAGATCGGGGTGATAAGATTAATTTTACTCCCGTAGAACGTACCATTCACGAAGGTTTTGTAGATAACACACTGCGGCTCTGTATCTTCACAGACCATCAGTTGTTTGATCGTTTTCATAAATATAATCTGAAAAGTGATAAAGCCCGTTCGGGAAAAGTGGCACTATCCTTGAAAGAACTGAATCAGTTCACTCCGGGAGACTATGTGGTGCATACGGATCATGGTATCGGACGTTTTTCCGGCTTGGTACGTATTCCGAATGGTGACACTACGCAAGAGGTTTTGAAACTGGTGTTTCAAAATGAAGATGTGGTGTTCGTCTCTATTCATTCCCTGCATAAGGTTTCCAAATATAAAGGTAAAGAAGGAGAGGCTCCCCGGCTTAACAAATTAGGTACAGGTGCATGGGAGAAACTGAAAGAACGTACGAAGAGTAAAATCAAGGACATTGCCCGCGATTTGATAAAATTGTATTCGCAGCGTCGTCAGGAAAAAGGTTTCTCTTACAGTCCCGATAGTTTCTTGCAGCGTGAGCTGGAAGCATCCTTTATTTATGAAGATACACCGGATCAGAGTAAGGCGACGATTGATGTCAAGGCAGATATGGAAAGTGACCGCCCGATGGACCGTCTAGTCTGTGGCGATGTAGGATTTGGAAAAACAGAAGTTGCGATTCGTGCGGCTTTCAAAGCTGTTGCCGATAATAAACAAGTAGCCGTTCTGGTTCCGACAACAGTACTTGCTTACCAGCATTTTCAGACTTTCCGTGAACGTCTGAAAGGCTTGCCGTGTCGGGTGGAATATTTAAGCCGCGCACGTACTGCCGCACAGACCAAAGCTGTATTGAAGGGATTGAAAGATGGAGATGTCGGTATTCTGATAGGTACCCACCGTATCTTGGGAAAAGATGTCCAGTTTAAAGACTTGGGATTGTTGATTGTGGACGAAGAACAGAAATTCGGTGTCTCTGTCAAAGAAAAGCTGCGCCAGTTGAAAGTGAATGTGGATACACTGACTATGACTGCTACTCCAATTCCCCGTACCCTTCAATTTTCATTGATGGGTGCACGCGACTTGAGTGTGATTTCTACTCCGCCACCCAACCGCTATCCGATTCAGACCGAAGTGCATACTTTTAATGAAGAAGTGATAACGGATGCCATCAATTTTGAGATGAGCCGCAACGGTCAAGTCTTCTTTGTCAATAACCGGATTGCGAACTTGCCGGAATTGAAAGCGATGATCGAACGTCATATCCCGGATTGCCGTGTAGCGATTGGACATGGACAGATGGAACCGACAGAGCTGGAGAAGATTATTCTGGATTTTGTCAACTACGACTATGATGTACTCTTGGCAACTACAATCATCGAAAGTGGTATTGATATTCCGAATGCCAACACTATCATTATCAATCAGGCGCAAAACTTTGGATTGAGTGATCTCCATCAGATGCGTGGACGGGTAGGACGTAGTAATAAAAAAGCTTTTTGTTATCTGCTGGCTCCTCCGTTAGGTAGTTTGACAGCCGAAGGAAGGCGACGTCTTCAAGCAATTGAAAACTTTAGTGATTTGGGAAGTGGCATTCATATCGCCATGCAGGATTTGGATATTCGTGGAGCCGGAAATCTGCTTGGAGCCGAACAAAGCGGATTTGTTGCCGATTTGGGATATGAGACATATCAGAAAATTCTTACTGAAGCTGTCCATGAGTTAAAGACAGACGAGTTTGCAGAACTGTATGCGGATGAAATCAAGGGCGAAGGACAAATTAGTGGAGAAGAGTTTGTAGACGAGTGTCAGGTAGAAAGCGACCTCGAACTATTGTTGCCTGCCAACTACGTAACAGGCAGCAGCGAACGTATGTTGCTCTATCGCGAACTGGATGGACTGACATTGGACAAAGATGTGGAAGCTTTCCGTGCTCGTCTGGAAGACCGCTTCGGACCGGTTCCCCGGGAAACGGAAGAACTACTCCGTATTGTGCCTCTACGCCGTCTTGCAGCCCGTTTGGGTGCAGAGAAAATCTTCCTGAAAGGTGGGCGGATGACCTTGTTTTTTGTTTCCAATCCGGATAGTCCGTTCTATCAAAGTAAGGCTTTTGGTAAAGTGATAGACTATATGATGAAATATACTCGTCGTTGTGATTTGCGTGAACAGAACGGCAGACGGAGTATGCTGATTAAGGATGTTACTAATGTGGAAACGGCGGTCAGTGTGTTGCAGGAGATTGTGGCTTTGCCGGTAAAGGAAGCATAAATGAGTTGAAGATGCTATCATTGGCAACAACTCATTACTATGTAGCTTTTATTTCTTTCTCTTACCTATATTATTTTTTCGATTGACTAATGAGTTTTCGTTTGACAGTTGTTGAACTATCGTTTGACTATTGTCAAACGAAAACTTACTAGGTAATCAAATACATATCAATTGGAGAGCGCTAACTTAAAAGTAGCCAATAAGATCACAAGTTATAATTGATTCATAATCATGCCTTATGCTTGATTTATAATTTATTTCATTCTATCTTTTTCCTTTCCCTCTTTCCATGTCCTTTCTTTTTCCGTATAACTTGTCTATCAAATCTGAACGTCCGATACGTCTCAACTCATTGATGATGTTTTTTCGTTCTTCCGGTTTGTACCAGAAAAAGAATTGGCGTTGTGCAAGTTTCTCCCGTTGGGTTTTGGCACTGAATATCGGTTCTAGCGTGTATGGATGGAATCCGCTATACCAGGCTTCGGTAGCCACTGTCATCGGAGTAGGAGTGAAGTCCTGCACTTGTTCCAGGTGGAAGTCCAGACGTTTGGTGATAACGGCAAGTTCCGCCATGTCTTCTTCATTGCATCCGGGATGCGAAGAGATAAAATACGGAATCAGTTGTTGACGCAGATTTTCTTCCCGGTTAATGCGGTCGAATATCTTTTTGAATGTTTCAAATTGCTCAAAAGAAGGTTTGCGCATTATAGATAATACCCGGTCACTGGTATGCTCCGGAGCCACTTTTAACCGGCCACTCACATGATTGACTATCAATTCACGGGTATATTCGGCAGTGCTACGGTTGGTAGTTTCATCTTTGCTTTGATGAAGTAACAGGTCATAGCGTACACCGCTACCGATAAACGATTTTTTGATTCCGGACAAGGCATCTACTGCACGGTAAATATCCAGTAGGGGACGATGATCTGTATTTAGATTCGGGCAAACTTTCGGGTGAATACATGACGGTCGTTTGCACTTCTTGCAAATAGCTTCATCTTTCCCTTTCATCTGATACATATTAGCGGAAGGACCGCCCAAATCACTTAAATATCCTTTGAAATCGGGTAATTGAATAACCTCTTTTACCTCTTTCAGTATAGACTCTTTGCTTCGACTGACAATAAACTTTCCCTGATGGGCGGAAATGGTACAGAATGCACAACCACCAAAACATCCCCGATGAATGTTGATGGAAAATTTAATCATATCGTATGCCGGAATCCGTTTTCCTTTATATTTGGGGTGAGGCAGACGGGTATATGGTAAATCAAACGAATGATCGAGGTCTTTCTGGCTCATCGGAGGATAGGGAGGATTGACTACGACTATCTTATTCCCTACTGCTTGTGTGATTCGTGAAGCCGAATATTTGTTGGATTCTTCTTCGATATGTCGGAAGTTACTAGCCTGTTTCTTTTTATCTGCCAAACATTCTTCGTGTGAATAAAGTTGAAGGTCATCTTCGGCAGATGTCCATTCTGTTGCACGACAAAGATAGGCTGTCTGGGGCACAGATCCGATAATTGTTCTAAATTTGCTACTTGTCAGTACAGGTTCTTCAGTGGTGAGCAGGCTTTTCATATTTTTCACCAGGTCTGCAAGAGGCTTTTCTCCCATTCCGTAGATGAGCAGATCTGCTCCGCTGTCGCACAAAATACTCTTTTGTACTTTGTCCTGCCAATAATCGTAATGACTCAATCGCCTTAAACTAGCTTCGATTCCTCCAATGACTACCGGAACATCCGGAAAAAGTTTCTTTAGTATCTGGCTGTAAACTGTAGAAGGATAGTCCGGGCGCATATCCGGTCGGCCGTCCGGAGTATAAGCATCTTCACTGCGTAGGCGTTTGTTGGCGGTATATTTATTAACCATTGAGTCCATGCATCCGCCGGAGATACCGAAGAATAGCCGTGGACGTCCCAACTTCTTGAAGTCGCGCAGGTCGTCACGCCAGTTAGGTTGGGGAACGATGGCTATTTTCAAACCTTCCGCTTCGAGAATGCGTCCGATAACGGCAGCACCAAAAGAAGGATGATCCACATAAGCATCAGCACTGAATAGAACGACATCCAATTCATTCCATCCGCGAAGTTCAACTTCTTTTTTGGTAGTGGGTAACCAGTCGGTCAATCGATATTCTTTCATGCTGCAAAGATACGGATAATAAAAAACATCCCAATGATTTTTTTATTCATTGAGATGTTTAACTTCAATCATCAGGATGTTTTCTTCCAATCATTGGAGTGTTTTCTTAAAACTTCCCGTTGATTGTGAACTGTAATGTCATTTGTTCTCCGTCATAGATTTCACGGAAGCCGATACCTTGCTCGGACAGATATTCCTTTAGATCCTGAAACGCATCAGCATGGTTCATGATAATCTCTATCGTTTCACCCGGAGAGGCAGTGCACATCGCTTTTATTGCAGGAATCAGCGGACTGTATGCTGTTATTCCGCAGGTATCTACCGTAATCATTATTCCTCCTCTTCTTCCACTTCCGGACTGGAGAGCCAGGTAAGATAAAGCTTGATGAGCTGTTGCAAGCCGAATGCCTTCATATTATTGTGATAAATCACGTCAATACAAAGGTCCAGCAAGTCTTTACTGTCTTCCTCCTGACTGGCGATAAGGGAGCGGATATTAAGTTTCAACTTATCCAGAACTGCTTCATCTACAATACCGGTACTGTCGATAAGATGACGGAACAGAGCATATTTTTCAATCGTTCTCAAGTTTTCATTAGATACTTCTATGCTGCGTGTACCGCTGGGATTTGCTTGTATAGTATACATTGTTTTTTAGTTTTAAAGGTTATTATAGTAGCAAAGATAGAATTTAAAATGAGAAACGGATTAAAAAAAAGGATATTTTTTATTTTTGAGTAAAGAATCCCAGAATGCCTGCCATAATGGTTGCCCGGTCTGCTTCGGACTGGATACTTTCAAAAGGAAAGCCCAATACAAAAGTACGGTAGTTTCCTTTGTAGGCAATACCTGCACTCTGATTGCCGGGTGCATACGTAAATACGGGGAAAGCAGTATCTACGGGAACAATACAATCGGCAGCAGGTACAGCATAACTGCTTTCATTAGGCAGACGTGGGATTGTAATAGTACGGCCCAATCCTTTAATCTGATTCGAACTCTTATCCGTCAGGCTACCTTGATAACCATATTTCAGTATTTTCTCCGTAAACTCCCGGTTTCCTTGTGTTCCACTCATATCACTTCCTACATAAGCACCACTGACAAACAGGTTACCTCCCGCTTGGCAATAACTGGTCATAATCCGTTGCATAGCCGAAGAGAATGTCTTGTAATATGCTTTACTTGCAGGATCTTCTTTTTCCAGTCCCAAAATATAATTTACCACCGGATAATCTTCTAATGTAACCAATCCGTTCTCTACTGCTTCGTCGCTGCATGATACGAAACTATATTTTCCGGCTGCCTGAATTGCTTTTCCGTGAATAAAAGGATAGTCGAACGTGTTTCCTGCAATTTTCATTCCTTCTAATTCGTTTCCGCTATGTCCCAGGCTGCCTTTTCCTTCTTTACCGGCTTGTGTACGGTCGAAGCCGGTTTGTGCTCCGCAAAATGAAATATTCGATATATACGGAACGCCGGGATCTTGCATTAGATCGAATCCAGCTTTATCAGAAGTGTTAACGACCGCCGGACCGCTGATTCTGTCAAAGCCATTAATGATTAATACTTTTTCCTGTTCACGTTTGGCTTTATAAGCGGAGAGGATTTCAGAAGGAAAACTTTCTCCACCCCGGTTTACAGCAGTTACTTTGAATGAATAAACAAGTCCCGGTTCTATCTTAACGGTGTGGGACGTTTTGCTGACTAAAGTGCCATTGTCAAAACCTCCATAACCGATGCGGGTATATATAATGTATTCCCGTGGTCGTGCAGTCGGTTCTTGCGGATCGTCTTCGCCTTTCCATGAAAGTTCTAATGTATTCTTTTTCTTTCCGAATTGAATGGCGAAATTGCTCACAGGTAGAGGCTGAACTATGTATTCTTTATCATGCTGGCTGGTTATGAACTGCAAAATACCTTTGTAAATGGCACGTCCCACTGTAAATTTAAAGTTCGGATCATGTCCTAACTGCATATCTGCGAAGTTCTGGTGAGAGAGTAATTCAATAATCGTAGAAGGCGTAGCCGGAAGACGTGTTTCACTATAATTCCGGTTCCACATGCTGCGGCGTATCCAAGGCAAGCTGTAGCTTGAATAAATATCTTTCTGAATTTGTGTCAGCAGAATGTCTGCCAGATCACGTGAGGCATACCGGTCTGTTCCTGCATTCAGTTTGCCATTATTGAAATCGGTGGTGTAAATGCCGAGTGATCCAATCAGTTCGTCTGTTTTGCTACATCCGGCGTCACTGTGCAATGCCATCGTCATTTCCAAAGGTACGCCCAGACCCGACTGTTGTGGGTTATAGACGGAACTACCCGATAAATAATTGATAACGTTAGAGCGTGTGTTGATATCGTCTGTATAGTCGTTTTCACCTTTTCGTCCGGCATATACTTCGTATGGCATTCCCGCCCATTGAGCAGAGTAGCGTGCTCCTTCCAAGTAACGCGGTAGCCCACTGATTCTTCCTCCACGGGCAATGTTTCCCATTCCCCCTCCAAAACGTACTGCATCGGCGCATACAACCCCATGTTCGCTGCTCTCGTTGCTAAGTACCACCATGCCGTAGTCGTTGTTCCCTTTATCGAATTCAAAAGTTCCGAGGTAAACCCATGTGCCTCCACCTATTTTCTGATTAACTTTAAATTCGGTTACTCCTCCGTTGTGGAATACCAGATATTTGGCGTCGCTTACACTGTTGGGCAATGTCTGGTAGGAAACATAAACTGCATACTTGCCTGTTGCCGGTAGAGTAGGCACCCATTCGGCAAATACCTGGTCTTTATTCTTCTTTTTCTTTCTCTCTGTTGGAATAAAACGACAGGTCCCGTCAGTGAAAGGATTTTCTCCATCTTTATAGATTGTTTTCTTTTGAGCAAACCCTCTTACCGGAGCATTTGTCCAATTAGTCTTTTTACCACCCACTTCCAAATAAAGAGAAGCGTTGGGAGTATCATTATCTACGATGATTTCATTCTTTTGTGTATCCCGTTCGCGGGGAGTATAGACAATCGCTCCTGCATTTTCCAGCATTGGAATTACATAAGGAAGGACAAAAGATTGAGTGAACATATCTTCTGTGGTGCAGAATAATCGGGGACGTTGCCATCCCCATTCGTTTTTATCATTTTTGAAATAGTTGCCGTGGCTTTGCCAGATTGCAATGTGGCGGTCTTGCAGTCCACGTGAAATTTCATTGGGGCGTGAAATGTTTTTCACCCAGGGAGCCCCTTTATAATCTACATTCAAAGATAGCCGTTCCTTATCCTTTTTCTTGTTCCGGTAGAAATTAGGTACCAAATCTTCAATAGGTTTCCCATCCGCATAAATGGTGAGCTGGTAATAATGAACAGGTCCCGGAAGCAATTCTTTAACTTGATTATAAATGTTTTCTACAGTTTCCGGACGGAAAGGCTGGTAGGCGAAACTCTCCGATGCATAGATTGCAATCGTCTTACGGTCGTAATTAATATCGAAGCTATTCAGTTTAGGAGTGCTGATTTTGGCTGTTGCGGTATATTGGTTGAAGTAATCCGTCAGCCGCTCTTTTACATTTCTTTCAATATCCTGCGCAAAAAGAAAAGTTGCACAGAATGTAAGGCCTAGAAAAAATACTATTATTTTCTTCATACTTGTTGCTTTTTTTGCTAAACGCAGATTATCACGGATTATCGCAGATTGTTTTATTCTATTTTTCTTTGCGAAAATCTGCGTTAATCCGCGTTTAATTCTCCCCGCAAAAATAAACAAAAAAGAGCGAGAAGTATCGAAACTTCCCACTCTTCTTTCATTGTTTTATATTCTCTTAATTAAGAATGATTACTCTTATAATGGAACATATTCTACAAATGCTTCCATTGCTTCGTAAGAAGCCAGTCCCAACTGATCGTACAAAGTAGCTGTACCACGGTTACGATCCTCACTACGTTGCCAGAACAAACGTTCGTCGTTACCCAGGAACGGAGCACTTTCCATTTGCGACTGATGTTTCAGGATAGAGTTACGTTTTGCACGAAGTTCTTCCGGACTGATAGGCACTGCCATTTCAATATTCTCGATTTCCCATTCAGCCCACGCACCACGGTACATCCAGATACGACAGTCTTTTAGCCATTTGGCACCTTCTTCTTTTTCAAGATCGACAGCAGCAAATACAGCGTCTGTACATACACGGTGAGTTCCATGTGGGTCGGCTAAGTCACCAGCAACAAAAATCTGGTGAGGTTTTATTTCACGGAGCAAGTTGCGTACAATTTCTACGTCTGCTTCACTGATTGGGTTTTTCTGAATCTTACCTGTTTCATAGAATGGCAGATCGAGGAAGTGGCAACGTTCCAGCGGTATATTATTATAAGTACAAGCTGTACGGGCTTCACCACGACGAATCAGACCTTTGATAGTCAGAATATCACGACTGTCCATATCACCGTCTTTCTTCTCCTTCAGGAAATTGCGTATTTCTATATATTTTTCATTGATAACCAAATCTTCGCTATTATTGAAGAGTTGATTGAATCCATTGATAAAATGCATGAAACGAACTACTTCTTCGTCACCTACGGCGATATTACCGGAAGTTTCGTAAGCTACGTGTACTTCGTGCTTTTGTTCTACCAAACGGCGAAGCGTACCACCCATTGAAATAACATCATCATCCGGATGCGGAGAGAAGATGACCACACGTTTCGGATACGGTTTTGCGCGTTCCGGACGATAGGTATCATCAGCATTAGGCTTACCGCCCGGCCATCCGGTAATGGTGTGCTGCAAATCATTGAAGATTTTGATATTTACATTGTACGCAGAACCGTAAAGTGCCAGAAGTTCACTCAAACCGTTTTCGTTATAGTCTTTATTTGTCAACTTCAAAATCGGTTTGCCGGTCAACTGACACAACCAAACGATTGCACTGCGGATTAATTTATCATTCCATTCGCAAGAAGTGACTAACCACGGACGTTGGATACGTGTCAGGTTCATAGCGGCTGAAAGATCAAGAGCTACATGTGCATTATTGTGAGTTTGCAGATAAGAAGCAGGAATTGTGTCAGTGATCGGACCTTCCACACACTCTTTAATCATAGCTGCTTTGTTTTCACCCCATGCAAGCAGATAAACTTTCTTTGCGCCAAGAATAGTAGCTACTCCCATTGTAATGGAGCTGATCGGCGTATTATCCAGCGTTCCGAAAATCTTGGATGCCTCGTTTCGTGATGCATTATCTAACAAAATCAGACGAGTGGTAGAATTCAGTCGGGAACCCGGTTCGTTGAACGCAATGTTACCTACACGACCAATCCCTAACAAAGCAATATCAATACCTCCGAAGCTTTCAATGCGTTGTTCATACAGACGGCAATATTCGAAGATGGTATCTTTGGCAATGCTTCCATCGGGAGTGAATATATTCTGCTTGTCAATGTCGATGTGATCCAGCAGCATACTCTTCAAAGCATTGAAGTTACTGTTGATTGCATCGGGAGACAACGGATAATACTCATACATATTAAATACGATCACATTGCGGAAGCTAAGTCCCTCTTCCTTATGCATACGGATAAGCTCGGTATATACGTGGCTGGGTGAATCTCCTCCAGGAAGAGCCAATACACAGAAACGTCCTGCCTTTTGTTTTTCGCGGATGGTTTGTGCTATTTCGCGCGCAATATAGTTAGCACCTTCTTCTACGGATTCGTAGATGTCCGTAGGGATTTTTTCGAGTCTTGTCAAGACTGATTTTTCAAATGCATTCTCCGGTCTGTAGTATCTGGGGGAGACCCGGTGGAGACTGATTTGAGAACTAAGATTTGTTTTCATAAAGTTGTTAATTAAGTTATGTAAGATTAGCGTCCTTACGACTGTATTTTCACGACAAAGATACAAAAGAAGTCTATATAATTAACTACCGAGTTCTAGGTATTGTTGCTGCAAGAATCTGTTTTTAACATTTGTTATTTTGCCAATGTTACAGATGGAATTCGTCTGCATCTTTCCATACCGGGAACTTCTCTCTGAATTGGTTGAGAGTGTTCAGATTAAGACTCACAGTAGCTATTCCTTCCTTTTCATCTGGAAATGAGCCGATTTCTTCTCCGAAAGCAGAATAAACTCTACTTCCTCCATTATATGTAAGCTGATATCCGTCTATACCCACCCTGTTGACACCGCATACATAGCATTGATTTTCCAAAGCACGCGCCCGGAGCAGAGTGTCCCAAACCAGACGGCGGGGGATAGGCCAGTTGGCTACATATATTAAAAGGTCGTACTCGTTGTTTACGTTCCGGCTCCATACGGGAAAACGGAGATCATAGCAAACCAACAGGCAGATATTCCATCCACGATAGGGGATGATAAGTCGTTTATCACCGGCCGAAAAATGTTCTGCTTCCCTTCCCATACGAAACAGGTGACGTTTGTCATAATAGAATTCTTCTCCTTCCGGTGTCAGGAAGAAGGCCCGATTATAGAACTGGTCGTTCTCAGTTGCTATATAGCTTCCACAAATGGCTAGCTGAAATTGGGCAGCCCATTGTTTGAGTGTTGTAATGGTTGCTCCGGAGTTCGGCTCTGCCAGCATTTTACTCTGCATGCTGAATCCGGTGGAAAACATCTCCGGTAAAACAACAATCTCCGTTATTCCACGAAGACTTTGCAGCTTTTCGTGGAGTAAACGGAGATTTTCTTGTTTATTTTCCCAAACAATATCGGTTTGTATGATGGAAATACGGATAGACTCCATACTAACTAAGTATTAGGTTTTAAGTATTAAGTATTATACCATGCGCTCAAATATGTATGTTGTAAGCTACGATTAATACTTAATACTGGATACTTAATAATTGAATTTAAAGCTCTCCAAGAGCAAAATTCTCCGGATGTTTTCCTTTGAAATCCTTGAAATAAAGTTTGATTTCTTTCATGTCCTTATTAATATCTCCTGACGGCATGATGGCTTTCGTTGCAGAGATTGTTTTCTTGCTGTAATCAATACCAATCAGCACGATAGGAACCTGGGCTTTCAAGGCTATAAAATAAAAGCCTTTTTTCCAGTTTGGATTCGCTTTGCGGGTTCCCTCGGGAGTGATAGCCAAATTAAACTTTTTATATTCAGCAAAATTATGAACCATCTGATCTACTAGCGACGTTTTTCGACCGCGATCAACGGGAATTCCGCCAACTGCTCTGAAAAAAACGCCAAGCGGAAAGAAAAACCATTCTTTTTTCATCATGAAACTTGTCTTACGGCCTATAGCACCATAAAATAGTTTTCCAATAAATAAATCAAGGTTTGTTGTGTGTGGAGCGGCACATATCACGCATTTATCATAATTAGGTACCGTAACGTTTGTCTTCCACCCTAACAGGCGGTAATAGATAAAGCTATAAATTGCTTTTTTCATTTCTGCTTTTAGTTCAATTTTCCGATAGCTTCAATAATCTCGTTAATCTTTGCATTAAAGTCTGCACGGAATTTCTTATAAAAACCTTTCACGTTGCCCGGTTCTGTGTGGCTGATACGAGTAACAAACTCATCCTGCATTTTCAGTACCTCTGCCATCAGTTCATCAGCTTTCGCTTTGTTCGTACCGGGGATGAACATGCTGTTGATTAAACACTCGGTGAATAATTCTCCTGCGATATAGTTTACGTTCTTTTTGAGTTCTCTTCTACTTGCCATAATCTTTATATTTAATGGTGAATAATAAAAAAATACTTGCGGTAAAGATAGGCACTTTCTTTGATTTGGGCGAATAATGGCGGGAAAAAATGAAAAGTAAGAGGCTTTTAATATCTTTTATATGTATATAAACAAAAGCCGGTTAACTGCTTAAAACAGTTGACCGGCTTTGACTACTAAATTACTTTCCTAACAAAGTTATCTAACTTACTGTGGAGTCCCAAAAGCTGCAAACTCGTAAATACCATCTGCCCACATGGCAGAATTGCCTTTATGTACATTCACAACACCGTATACTCTCAAACGCAAATATCTGTAAGATGCAGGATCTTCAATGTTTAAGATCAGAAATCCTACTTGCCAGTTTTGTCTACCATCCACAAGCATTTTATAACTCTTTCCATCTGTACTTCCTTCAATCGTATATTTGTAGGCAGCTTCAGAACCATTGACCAGTCTTGTAGAAAGGTTAATCTCTGAAATACGAGCATTCTTCTGCATGTCTACAGCTAATATATAAGGAGTACCTGTTGCTGCATTAGAACTTTTCTGAAAAAAGGCTGACGATTCCAAGGAGGCTCCGTCGGTTATGCAATCTGCCTTAGCTCCTTTTGCTCCGGAAACAGTAGACGTAGCAGGAGAATTTAATGTTAGATTTTTGCCATTCTGCACCGGAATGATACCGTATTTATCATTAAATTCCAGATATCTGTAATAATCCATCGACGCGTATCCCTGATTGAAGGCAGCGATGGATATTCTTGGGAAATTACCATCCGGGGTCTTATGTTCCCGTTGTGCTCCCCAATGATAACTCCATACTCCGCAACTTGTTCCCACCATACTAATTCTGTTGAATTGTGCATCAAAAGTGGAGTTATTGCCAATCTCTCTCATGGGTGTCCATTCACCGCCTAAATCGGTAGTAGCTGTATATACAGTTTGACTCGGATACCATCCTGAAGCCTTTGAACTGAAGAAATAATACTCTCCATCTTTTTTGATGATGGCGGGTGTCTCTCTGTGTAACCCTTTACATATTGTATTTACTAATGAAACAGGTTTGGTCCAGGAATTATCCAATTTATAGATATTTATATCACTATTCATATTGGTAGCGGAAAGAAGATACGCCGTATTGTCATCGTCAATGAAAAGTGACTGATCTCTGGACTCATGTCCTAATGGCCGCTCCATTGTACCTACTTCAAGCTTGCCTTTAGGAGTAATCTGTGCCAAATAGATTTTGGCTGCACTGTATCCTTCTTCATCTTCGTAATGTGCGGATAGTATGACTTTACCCGTCTTGGGATTATGCCGGAAAGCAATACCTTCAAAATTTACATTTGGATAAAAAGCCAGTTCACGAGGAGTACTCCAACTTCCGTCAAGTCCTGTTGGGGAATAACTTTCAGAGGCCATCCAACCTTTAAGTGATTGTCCATCCACATTCTTTTCTGTATTTTCTATCTTGTAGGAATAGTAGAGATTGCCAATTTTCATTCCTTGAGGTTTATTTGTAGAACCTTTACTAATGTACTTTCCATTCAGATTATCGTAAACCTCGACTTCACCGACTGGTGTAAATGTAGTAGCTTGTTGGGAAATTGCTGTTCCCACTTTCTTTCCGTCTTTAAACGCTTCTACGTGATACGTAAAAGTTTTGCCAACTGCCAGATCATAATCATCGTACGTATTCCCTTTAGCTTCTCCAATAAATTCTCCGTCCCGATATACTTTGTAAAGATCGGCATCTTCCCGTTGCATCCAGTTCAACTTTACATTTCTGGCCTCTTTTTCGCCTGCGAGTTTAAAAGTTGTGGCCGTTATTGCCCAAGTTTCAGTAGTCTCTCCTGTTTTTGTATCTTCCGGTTGTGCTGCAAAAGAGGAAAATACCGGCAACCCACATAAACATATGAATATAAATGCAAGATAAAGCTTCTTTTGTTGACTTCTAATGTTCATAATACAACTATTTAGTTACTATTTGAAATATGGATAAAAAGCTATTTAGCTCCCATCAGTTTTAGATTGTTGGCTCTGTAGGTAGCTGAAAACAAATCGGCTTCCTTGTATTTGTACTTACTTGAATCGAAATATACAGCAAAATCCTGCATTAGTTTTTTTGAATATTCAGTGAGATACAGGTTGGTTCCGTTGAATGTATTCGAGCCGGAAACGGTAATATACTTTTTATCTTTGACATTCTGTATCTGATAATAACCATCTTCCTGCAGATTGAACATCCAACATTGGGTATCGTCTTTCTTTTCAGAATTCAGACGTAAAGTGCCAAATAGTGACTCCAGGAACTTCCCGGTTTTTATATCCTTTAATTTGTATACATTGGGAGTTCCCGTTTTGATAAACTCGAAATTCAAATTAATATCATCATCGTCATCTGCTATGGTGAATCCATTGGTGGGCTTTGATACCAGGCGGTCAGATATTTTTTCCAATAAAGAATAGATATTCCCGGAAATAATACTTTCTGCCCGTTTGTAACGATACATAGTGTTGAATACACTCAAATCCCATGCATCATACCATTTTACAACCGGGTATCCTGAACGCATGCTGATAGGTAACCATACAAAATGAGATTTTCCCGGATCATTCCGGTTCCAACGATCCCCCATGTAGATAAATGCTTTATCTTTATCAGGCAGTTGGAAGACGTAGTTGCTTTGTGAGTTGTAGGTTACTTGTTTCAGTTTATCAACTGCAAAATTCACTCCCGTGGTCCATTCTCCTAAGATATTATAGGTATAGGCAGATCTTCCCGGATTCGGGTCCCATCCTGTACAACCGGAAAACAATCCATAATATACATCACCTACCTTAAAGATAGAGGCTGCTTCGTATTTAAGTTCATTCAGAATCTTGATTTCGGTGGGAGTAGGTTCCAAAAAATCATCTCTCAGCAAAGCTATATTAGTATTTGTGTTCATGTCGGTAGAACAGAAATGATACGCTTTGCCATCTGTATCTACAAATAAAGTCTGGTCGCGTGATTCGTTTTTATTAGGACGAAATGTTTTATATAGCGTGTATGGACCTTCTATTTTATCACTGGTCGCTACACAGACCCGTGCTGCACTGTAATCACTATTACTACTTTCCCAATGACTCCACATTACCCATTTATTAGTTTTGGGGTTGAAGATAACTTTGGGGCGTTCGAACAGGCGGCCGTGAGAGATATCGTTTAAATCTTCTTTGGCTTCTCCAGTCGTTTTCAAAGAAAGGCCGAGACGTTTCCAGTTGTACAAGTCTTTAGATTGATAACAACTCACTCCGTTTGACACAAATCCGGTACGGTCTTCTCCGAACCAATAGTAAGTGCCTTTATTAAATACCACACATCCACCATGGGCATTGATTTGTTCTCCATTCACATCATTCCACAAAACACCCGGACTTATCTGGGTGTTCTGTGAAAAAACGGACACACATGAGAATATAAAGCAGATAAATAAGATATTTCTCATAATTTATTCTTCGATGTTGATAGTTATTTCAGGTTGTGCGGGTGCATAACTACCAGATTCATCTATAGTGAAATATTCCACATTAGCTGTATTATCCATAAAACCGAATTTAGGGGAATATATGCATGATACACCAGTCAATTTGGTATTATCTACACGGATAGATCCGATGTCATTTCCCCATCCGCCACGTCCTACGCTGAAGATTACTCGTATTTGTTTGCAATCGGGTGATGTGGTATAGTCCATAGAGTAAGTTTCCCAGTCTTTGCTTGCTATTTCTGTGACAATTCTCTTCTCCGTGTCCTGTACCTCTTCAATAGTCATCTTTCCGGTAAGTGTACCTTCTTTTTCAGCAATACCTCCTTTCAGTAAAGCTGATAAAGTGTATGTTTCATTAGGAGCGACATTTACTACTTGTGCCAGAGTACCGTCACTCCATCCGCTTGCCCATTTGTAAGGTCTGATTTCAAAAACATGGTTATCAATATCCTGCTCATTATCCAGTTCTTCGGGGAGAATGTACTGCTCCGAATTCCAACGGTCATTGACAACAACGTCCCATCCTTCGATATGAGTCGTTAGCTTACTGTCAGGATCCACTTCAAATTCTCCCTCAAATCCCGGATTCTTCAAAAGATTCTCTACCGGTTCACCGATTCCGGCAGTAAAGTAAGGTTGTGGAGCATAATCCTTGATGCGTACAGAATCTACGGGAACTCCATCTCTGAAGATGAAAGCACGATTATCGGGAGTTATGGCAAAACGGTAAGTATGAGCCTGTCCGTCGTTATTGTAAAACTTGCCTTTTCCACCTTCTTTTCCGCTAGTGGCTGGATTACTAATAGCTTTCTGGTAGTTATTGTATATGCCTATCTCGGAAGAATTAAAATACGCTTTGAATCCGTATCCTTTTTCATTAACGAAATAAGGATAAAAGTTCTGTTCCGTATCATCGGTTTTTATTCTGAATTCGATAGTGTATCCTTTAGAACCTGGGGTAAATGGTTTCGTAAATTCTGAATCTTTTCCGCCTTTATAAGTTGGCGACTTAGAAATGTCCTTTACGGGAAGTGCGGTACCATATCCTTTTACTTTCACATACGAACGTGTGTCTCCACTTCTTAATACAAGTTTACCTTCAGTCAGAATCTTCGTACTATTCAAAGTTACAGTTACTTTTTGTTTTCCCGTATTAGCCGGTATCACGGCAGGAGATACAGTGAAGCCATTAGGTGCAGTTATTTTAATTTCTTTTCCAGGTAAAGCCGCAGAATTAACAAAAAGTGAGACAGATTCATTGGTTCCATTAATGGTTAATTGCGGCAAGTTGGTGTCTACGGACACTTCTTCCGTATCCTTTTTGTCGTCCTTGGGTAGAGCTGCGTAAGTTGCCGTTACACTGGTCGTCAATAACACCATCGATAAGAACATGATTTTTACATACTTCTTTTTCATGATATTGAAATGTTTGATAAATTAGTTATTCAGTAATTAATTGTTTCTGATTGCAAATTTGATGAAAGATATTCAGATAAGAGTTCTATTATAATTCAAATACGTTTGATTTTAAATAATGTGTTTCGCAAGGGATAAGAATCGTTCAGTAAGGTTCAAAAATCATTCATATATGCTTTCTCTAGTGGGTAGTTAACATATTTTAAGATCTTAGTCTGCTATTACAGCTAAATTTTGTTTTAATATTGCATTAGAAAACGAATCTAAATATTCAATACTACTATGAACTATACAATTCGATATTATATACTATTCTTTCTTCTTCCTGTTTTTTCATGTGTTTTTGCTCAACAGATGTCCGTGACCACCTTGCCATTGAATAATTATTTGCCTTCCAGTTCTGTTCTGCGTGTTCACTGTGATAAGGAAGGTTTTTTGTGGTTGGGAACAAAAGATGGATTGTGCCGCTATGATGCTTATCGCATACAGACTTTCCGTTCCGGTCTAAAGACGCCGAATTTATTGACAAACAATGAAATTACCTGCATTGCAGAAGATGATAAGGGGTTTTTGTACATAGGCACTAAAAAAGGTCTGAATATACTGAATAAACAAACTTATCAGATAATCCCAGTTGAACATAACGATCTTAAAGATCAGGAAATCCGGACAATGATAGTCGACAGTAAAGGATGGCTTTGGATAGGTACACTAACTTCTGTTTTTCGTTGTTCCAGTGATTTTTCTTTTTGCAAAAAGTATGATGCATCTTTGCCCGTTACCAGCGTAAATTCTATTTATGAAGATTTGGATAAGAATATTTGGGTTACCTTGTGGCAAAGAGGACTTCATAAATATGATTCAGAGAAAGATTCATTCGTAAGCCTGCCTAAAATAGGACTCTGGGATAATCCGTTTAAAGTATTTCAGGATGACAAGAGACAACATTGGGTGCTGACTTGGGAAAGTGGTATATATCTGTTTTATCCCGAAGAGAAGCAGGAAATGATGTATAATCATGTTATTGTAGAGAATGAGAACAAATGGGATGAGAGTGGCTGTTTTAGCATTGTTCAGGACGATAAGTATGGATATATCTGGATTGTGTCTACGCAAGGACTTTATGCGCTTCAGAAACGTCCGGGAGATATGGTTAGTAATGTTGATATTTCCCATATATCCTCTAAGTTGAATAATATTTTTAGTGAGATAGTAAAAGATGCATTTGGCAACCTGTGGATTGCTGCTTTTAATGAAGGAGTGTCTATGATTGATCTGAATAAGCCCTTTGTTCAGAACAACTCACTTCCAACTATTCGAAAAAAGACAGGATTTAATGCTAATGTGAAAAATATATACGAAGATGAAGATGGTGATTTGTGGATTAATCAAAACCGTTGGGGAGTAGGGATTCTTAAACCCAATTCAACAGATATCCAGTTTCATACGGATATCCCTTCACTCAAAGGAATATCAAATTTGAAAAATATAAGTTGTATAGCACCTGTTTCTTCTCTTCATGAAGTTTGGTTAGGAACTGAATATGATTCTGAAATTTATAGGGTGAAGAAAGAAAAGGGTAAAATGCAATTACTCGGAATTTTGGATTTAAAGAAATGTATGACAGAGAATCCGGGAGATCCATATTTGTTCTATGAAGATAGTAAACGTAACTTTTGGATTATAACTACCGCTGGCATATTGGTAAAACCTGTAGGAAAGAAAGATATTCAAGATACGCATATCGTATTGAAAGATATAACTGGAATTGGAGAGGGTAAAGACACTACCCTATGGATCAGCACCAAAAAGCAGGGCGTATATACCGCTGTGATTCCTCCTCAATTAAAGTTCGAGAAATCAAGCTTAAAGAATCTGACTTCCGAGACGAATGGTTTGATGAGTAATAATATCACTGCCATTTGTGTAGATGATAAAGGATTAATATGGTTAGGCAGTGAAGAAGGCAGTATCTTTACTTATGATTCTCAAAAGAAGAAAGTAACAGATTTGTCGAATGTGTTTGATATGCTCGAAGAAAGCATCTTCAATATTGTAACTGATCGGTTAGGACATATATGGATTTCTACTAACAAACGTATTATAGAATATGAACCGAAAAATGGAGGTATCATGGACTATTCTACTATGGATGATATATTAGTGAATTCCTTTATGCCGAATTCCTACTTTATAAGCCGTTCAGGTAGAATGCTTTATGGTGGTAATCGGGGGATCACAGCATTTACTCCTTATGAACGTTTATCTGAACATCCCCAGAATATCAAGACAATGATAGCAGATGTGAAAATTGACGGAATGTCTGCCCTTTTGGAGAAGAACAATAATCGTTTTGATTTGAGTAATCAGAGTATAATACTGAATTCTGGAGATAAAAATATCGAAATAGATTTTTCCTCTTTGAATTATGCTTTCCCGGATAAGATAAAATACGCCTATAAAATGGAAGGAGTAGATGATAACTGGGTTTATGTCAAAGGTGACCGGCAATTTGCTTTTTACAATCAGCTACCCAAGGGAAAACGGACTTTTTATCTGAAAGCGACAGATGTGAATGGTTTATGGAGTGAGTATATATCTAAAATTTCGGTATATAAACAACCTGCTTTTTATGAAACATGGTGGGCATATACACTGTATGCCGTCTTTATAATTATATGCATTTATCTTTTTTATCGAAGAATGCAAAAGCGCATGCAATTGCGGCATGAACTAAAAATCGCACAGATAGACAGGGAGAAATCAGAAGAATTGGTACAAACGAAATTGCGCTATTTTACGAATATCTCTCATGACCTGCTGACTCCTCTTACTATTATCACCTGTTTGGTTGATGATGCCGAACTGATTAGTGGAGAGCGGATTCCGCAATTGAATATGATTCGGTCGAATGTAAATAAACTGAAGCGTCTACTACAACAGATTCTTGATTTCCGTAAGGTAGAAAGTGGAAATATGAAATTATCACTATCTCAAGGTGATATTATTCCGTTTGTATCAGATGTTTGCAGTGTGAATTTTGCACCTTTAATGAAGAAGAAAAAGCAGACTTTTGTGTTTTCGGTTGAAGAGGAAACACTGATAGCCTGTTTTGATGCGGATAAAGTAGATAAGATTGTGTCTAATCTTTTATCTAATGCCTGCAAACATACGGATGCCGGTGGTGAGATAAAACTGATGATGAAATCCTATCAGGTTTCCGGGCATCGTCGTCTATGTATTCAAGTGTCGGATACAGGTGAGGGTATTGCTTCAGAAGAGTTGGAAAATATTTTTGCCAGGTTCTATACAGCCCATAAGAAAGATGGAAGCGAGTCCAACGGCATAGGACTGTCATTGACAAAAGACTTGGTAGAACTACATCACGGCAGTATTAAAGTAGAAAGTGAATTGGGCAAAGGAAGCATTTTTACTGTAGATTTTCCTATTGATAAGGATAGTTACAAAGAAAATGAGTTTGCCGTAGAGAAAGTGAAAGAAAAGAAAGACGAAGTCATATTAGGTGGTGTGGATTTGGATGAATCTGAAGAAACAGAGATGGGTACACATCAAACCAATGAACATCATTTGTTATTGGTGGAGGATAATGAAGAATTATTATATCTCATGAAACGGATTCTATCCCGGAATTATCATGTACTGATCGCGAAGAACGGAATCGAAGCTTTAGAAATAGTGAAGGAGAATGAAATAGATATAGTCATCAGTGACGTGATGATGCCCGAAATGGATGGCTTGGAATTATGCCGGAATTTAAAGTCCGATTTAGAAACCAGCCATATTCCGGTGATCTTATTGACTGCAAAAAATACGGTGGAAGATAGGGTTGAATGTTATAATGCCGGAGCTGATGGATATATTGCAAAACCTTTCGAATTAAAAATACTCGAAGCGCGTATTAATAATTTTATAAACCATAAACGCAGCAAACAGGAAGAATTCCGTTCCAATGCAGATGCGCAGATTGATGCGTTGGAAACCTCGGTTGTCGATAAAGAATTCTTTGATAAAGTAGTTTCCGTGATTGAAACGAATATTTCCGAAGGTGATTTTGATGTTGTTCAACTGGCAGATGCGTTAGCGGTCTCCAAATCTTCCCTTTATAGAAAGATGAAAGTTGCTACAGGATTATCCCCGATTGAGTTTATTCGGAATATTAGATTAAAGCACGGCAGCCAGTTGCTGAAAAACAGGTCCATATCAGTAGCAGAGGTTGCCTATGAATGTGGATTTTCTAACCCTAAATATTTTGCTACTTGTTTTAAGGATGAATTTGGGGTGACTCCGAAAGAATATCAGAAAACATTAAAATGAAAAGAATAATCTCTTCAAACATTTTCTCTAAGTGATTATGCGCTGAATTTGAACCCATTTGGTTGATTTCAGTACCTCTGTTTTAAAAAAAAGGCTCACTTTTGTCTTTCAATAAGCGAGTCTTAATTTAAATTTCTATATAAATGAAAAACAGAATTTTTATGCTAATCATTTGTCTGGCTTTAGTTTCTTCAGGGAATGCAGCACGACTTATGAATGAAAATCCATTGATTATTTCTACAACAGAAGACTTGGTTGCTTTTGCTAAATCAGTGAATGGGGGAGACTCTTTTCGAGGTAAAACGGTGAAATTGTCTGCGGACATTTGGCTAAATGACACGACAGGTTGGAAAAAATGGGATCGACAAACTAAATTAAAGTTCTGGACTCCGATTGGTACATCGCAAACTCCTTTTGAAGGTACTTTTGATGGAGACGGACACTATATTGCCGGACTGTTTATGAAAGCCGGTTCCGAAACTTTCTGCCAAGGTCTTTTTGGCTTTTTGAGGAGAGCAGTAGTAAAGAATACCCGTATTTGTTTTTCCCACATTATTGCCTATAATTATGTAGGTGCTTTGGCCGGTCATATTTCTTTTAATACTCAAATCTTGAATTGTTCAAACGAGAGCATTGTAGAAAACGACCGTAATTTTTCCGGAGGGCTGATAGGTTTTTCTTCCGGGCAAAACCGTATCATCGGATGTCGTAATTACGGTAGAGTGTACGGTCATCGTTGTGTAGGAGGAATTGTGGGCTATTTTGAAGGCGGGTCTATCTACAATTCCTTTAATAGAGGAGATATTGTCGGACGTTACGAGCATGTAGGCGGTATTATAGGTGAATTTTCCGAACCTTATCAAAAGTCAGTTAAAGACACGGGATTGAAAGAACTTCCCAATGACACTGTAGCCAATTGTTACAATACAGGAACAATAATGGCAAGAGATGTAGCCGGGGGTATTGCCGGACATATTAATCTACATTCTATTCAAGTCTCCACATGGAAGGTGGTTTTTGCCAATAATTATAGTGCCGGGAAAATCCATACCATATATCCTGTTGTGACTGACGGACTCGTAGGTGTATATGCTTATTTTGCTGATCCTGATAATTTGATTATACCATCCGTTGACCGTATCAACCGGGATGGTGCTGCATGTTATTGGAGTGAAGAATCCTGCAAAATGAACACACTTAGGAAGCCACGTTTCGAAGGAAACAAACTTCGCACGGATTCTTGGAATAAAATAATGTACGGGACAATGAAAATACCTGATTCTTTCAGATATTTCAGTGCGGATGAGATGAAGCAGCAGTCATTTGTCGATTTGCTTAATAAGTGGGTAGACAAGAAAGAAGTCTTTTCTCGATGGAGTCTGGATAAAAAAAATGTAAATAGTGGATTTCCTGTTTTTATAAACTAAAACAACACATACACACAAGTCATGACGAAAAATAATATTCTATTGATATTAATTCTGCTTGTAATCGGAGCAGTGAAGGGATATGGACAAACCGGAAAGTTTGATAAGGATTCATTGACGAGTCGTTTCCTATCTCAATTAAGTATATTTCCACAAGAAAAAGTCTATTTACATACAGATAAAGGAACCTATTTGGCAGGCGATACTTTGTGGTTCCGGTCTTATATCGTAGATGCTGCATTGCACAAGCCTTTATGTGATAAATATATATATGTAGAGTTGGTAAATCCGCTGGATTCTATAATATCACAGGCACTGGTACGTTCGGATAATGGAATCTATCAAGGTTATTTGTTTTTGGCTCGTGAACTGGCCGATGGAGAATATACACTGCGTGCTTATTCCCGTTATATGCTGAAAAATGCAAATGAATGTATTTTCAGACGTCCCATTCGGATAGTGACTGTTTCCTGGAATAGAGTAGGTATGAAGTCTCTTTCCCATAACAATTCCAAAACGCCAGATCTGGCACTCACATTCACAACAGGAGATAAGCTGATGATGCTTAGTCAGGCAGAGATGTCGACAAAGAATAGGTCGGATCTTTCATTGAAACTGTCTGATATAAAAAATGGGTTTACGATAGAATGGGACAAAAATGATTGGAAAGGAAATACATCCTGGCTTTTGTCCATGAAAGATACTGATGATAATGTGTATCGTCGTTATCTGCCGGTGAGTACCCGGAATGAAGATTATGATGTAACATTCTATCCTGAAGGAGGCTACCTGTTAAACGGACAAGATTGCCGCATTGCTTTTAAAGCGATGGGGCATACGGGAAATGCGGCGGATATCAGTTTGGATATCGTGGATGAAACCGGAGAGGTCGTTTCTTCGGCTCGTACACTTCATGAAGGAATGGGACTGTTTGTTTTGACTCCCGAAGCGGGTAAATCTTATATAGCTAAATGTGAGGATGAGTTCGGACGGAATAAAACATTCAAACTGCCAGCTGTTGATACAAAGGCTTTATATGGCTTGAGAGTTGATACACAACGTGAAAATTTTCACATCTCTTTATTATCTGTTGCAGACGTGTCTGTGGAACCTCTTTATTTAGTAGCTCACGTTCGTGGAATCATTATAGCATCGGAAGAATGGAAAGAACCTCAAAAGAAATTCCTGTTCCCCAAGCAATATTTCCCCGCGGGTGTCGTGCAGTTTGTACTGCTGAACAAAGATGGAAAAGTTTTGAGTGAGCGTTTGGCATTTTCTGATTCCTATTTTTCTACAGTCTGTAATCTGTCAGTCAATGGATCTCTCACACAGAAAAGGGAGGCCGTATCGGTGAACGTTGGCCTTCTGAATGCTGATAGTCAACCTTTGAAAGGGAATTATTCCGTATCAGTGATCGACAGTAAATTTGCGGCAGCCGATTCCAGTATCAGCATCCTTTCTCATTTATTGCTGACATCCGAACTAAAGGGGATTATACAGTCACCCGGATTTTATTTCAAGAAAGAAAGTTCGGCGACTCGAAACAGTCTGGATTTGCTTATGATGACACAAGGTTGGCGGCGGTATGAATTACCCGAAGTCATTCTGGGGAAATATAAAACGCCCGCATTGGAAAAACATTCTGAAATGGCAATACAAGGACGTGCCGTAACAGCCGGAGGACTTTTAACAAAGTCGAATGGTGAACATATGGTTTCTATTTCGGGAACAGGTAGCCTGAAAGGTTTTCAGCAGTACACCTCTACCGATAAGAACGGTTACTTCTGCTTTGACAGTATTGCTTATGTCGATGGAAGTGGCTTCCACATCAGTGCAGTACAGTTGAAAGCCAAAAGAACAGGGAAGATTGAACTGTTTGACTGGGAATCTCCCAAAGATTTACCGCTTTATCCGCAACTCCCGTTGGAGGATGATTCTGTACGTAATGTACAGAAAGCAGATGTGGAGATGATGACCCGCTTGGACAATTTGCATTTCATGTTGCAGGATATTATTGTCAGAGCGCCGATGTGGGGAAGTCGTGATTATCGTGTGTTTACAGACAGAGAAATGGTACGCTATAAAGATATGCGCACTCTGTTAAAATCGCAGGGATTGACTATTTCTACCCTGGCAGAGGAGCCGGAAGATATACGGACACGGCTAAAAGCAGATGAAACACTAGCGGTCAGAGATACATCGTCACTAAGTGGATATGAGTCGGATGCGGTGGAAAGTAAGTCTTCACGCTCGTCGGATATGGTAGAAGAAATGATATATTACGGTAATCAACGGATATTATTATTTGTAGACGATAATTTTTGTAAACCGGATATTCTGGTGAGTTGGATTAACCCCGGTGATGTGGAGAGTATGACATTGGTTAAAGACGTTGACCGGGACCGGGCAAATGCTCTGTTGCGTGGAACATTGAAATGGAGTGAAAAATATTATTTGAATACGGGTCGTGATTTATGCCATGCCTACTGTCGTATTCCTTTCAGCCAGGAAAAGATTGCCATATTGAACGTGACGACAAAAGACGGTTTTGACTCCCGTTGTTTAGGATGGTGGTCGAAGTATTATGATGATATCCAGCAAAGAAATATGCAGAATACCACATTCTATCCTTTAGGCTATCAAAAACCAGTCGAATTCTATTCACCTAAATATGATACGGCGGCAGGAAAGAATAATGAGATACCCGATTTGCGTACCACTCTTTATTGGAGTCCGAGATTGATAACAGATGAACAGGGTAATGCTGCCTTTTCGTTCTATACATCCGATCAGCCGGGGAATTATTTTCTGAATATAGAAGGAATAGCAGATAATGGTGAACTGGTTCATGTCATAAAACCGTTGATGCGTTGATGAAGAATGAATAAAAAGAATAAATATGATTGGAGCAAATAAAGTGGCTTGAATCATATTTATACCTTTTTGAATGATTTTTGGTCATATAGCGTTCAGAAACCGTCTGGTGCGTAAAATGCTTTAATTTTGAACCTTTCTGAATCAAAATAGAACATGTATTGAGAAAAATATGCTTTCATTTGCAGTGAGAGTTTTATGTTATGTATTAATATAATTATAATAATATCTTTAAAATCTAATCAACAGATGAAAAATGCAATAATTCGTTTTTGCGCTATTGTAGCTTTGTTGGGATTTGGAAGTGAAATTAGAGCTGCTCGGAGTGGCGGACATCTCTTTCTTCCAAATGATAGTATTTCCCCGGACGAGAATACGGGGCAAATGATGGAAAATACCGATCTTATTCGTGCAGCTCATGACACGAAGAAAAAAGCGGTGATTTATGCTTCTAAAGATACGCTCAATTTATGGGAGCTATCGCGTTCACCTTATATATCTCTGCAGCAATACCTGAAAGGTACGCTGCCTGGTGTATATGTTCAGGAAACGACAGGCGAACCGGGAACTATGCAGAATATGCTGATTCGTGGCTTGTCCACTCCGGTATTTTCAAAGGGGGATATGTCTTCTGCACAGCCGGTTGTTTTTCTCAATGGCATTCCATTGTTGACAAACGACGCTTATGTATATGGTATTAAAAATGCAGAAGTGAATCCTATCGGTACAGCTACCAATATTTTAGCTAGTCTGAACATGGATAATGTAGCTTCTATTGAGGTAGTGAAAGATGCGGCTCGATTGGCAAAGTTGGGACCATTGGCAGCTAACGGTGCTATTCTGGTGAATTTGAAAGATGGTTATTATGGTGGCAGCAATATGTTCATCCGTGCCAATGGCGGTATTGCCATTCCGCCATCAGAAATAAAAATGACCAATGCGGCCAACGATTACGCTTTTCGTATGCGCTTTACCGATCTATGTGCCACGAACGATCAACGTACTACTTATCTGAACAAGATGCCGGCATGGATGAAAGATTTCCGTGATATGAATTTCTTTGGAGAACCCGATTGGGCAAACGATTATTATAGTATGTCTCCTCTTTATAATTTCAGTGCTTCGATGGGAAGTGGCGGAAGCATGGCCAACTACATATTTATGTTAGGCTATACAGGTAATGATGGAGTAGCAGACAATACTAATTTTAATAAACTGACAGCGAGCTTTGCTCTAAACATGAATTTGACAGATCAATTGGGTGTTTCCTGTTTGTTGAATGTAGCACGTGTTTCTCGTAACGGCAATCGCAATATGCGCGATCGTTATGCCGAAATTGAATATCTGCCGGATTTGACAACTCCTTTGTCTTCCGTATCTTCAGTTTATCGTTCCTATCTTGACAATTATGAAGAATATAAGAAAGACGATAATTTGAATAACCTCTTAAATGGTTATTTAGGCGTGAACTATACATGGGGAGGATTACATGTAGATACCCGTTTGATGATGGATTATAATACGAATGTGCGTCATGTCTTTTGGCCAATGGGACTGATGGAATCCGTAAATTATGTATCTAATTATTCCGGGTACAACCGTCGTCTGATTTGGCAGTCAAGTGCAGATTATAAATTTGATATTCAGAAAACTCATTTCTTGAACATGGGAGCACAGGCGATCATCATGAAAAGCGTTCAACATTATAATTATGCACAAGCGTATGATGGAACAGATGACACCAAACCGTCTACCAATGGTGGTGGTTTCGTCTACATGAGACGTTTTGTCGATAAGATGAAAAACAACATGGTGAGCGCTCTTTTTTCAGTAGACTATAGATATAAAAATCTTTTTGACGCACAAGTCGTTTTTCGTGGAGATGGATCGTCCAATATACAGAAAGACAGTCGCTGGTTGTTTACTCCGGCGGCTAGTGCAAGTCTGAATTTAAAGAACCTACTATTGCAGGACCTGCCAAAAGTTTCAGAATTGGCTTTGCGCGGTTCATGGGCACGGATAGGTCGTTATCAGGATAACAATAGATTTGCAGCCGGTCCGCAGTACACTGGAGAAGAAATGACAAGTCTTGGTCAGCCGGTAACCTCTTCCTACTATGGATGGGCCACAGTAGCTCGTCCTTACAATACAGGTTGGATAGGATATGAATTAGGATGGCCTTATTCAGACAAATGGAATATAGGAGTGAATACTTCATTTTTCAACCAACGTCTTTCTTTAGAAGTGGAATATTATAATAATACGGATTGTGATTTGCTTACAACCATTCCTGTCAGTCGGGAATATGGATATGAGTATAAATATGCCAGTGGCATGAAGGTTCGCAACTCCGGTGTTGAAGTAACACTTTCGGGCAAGCCTTTCAATAATGCCAAAGGATTCTCATGGGATGCTTCCTTTTCACTGGCATACAATAAGAATGAATTGTTGCAATTGCCGGAGAATCAGAACGAACTGGTGATTGGAAATCGCAAATTGCAGGTGGGACATGCTATTGATCAGTTCTGGCTCTATCAGAACGAGGGTGTTTATGCTTCCGATGCCGAGGTTCCTGTGAAAGACGGTAAGAAACTGTCTATGAGCTCTATCGAGTTTGCGAAAAACGATCCGAAATGGAAAGACCAGAATGGCGACAATGTGATTAATGATGATGATAAAGTATTGAAAGGTCATAGTCTGCCACCAGTAACAGGAAGTTTTGTAAATAACTTTAAGTTGGGACGTTTCGATTTGGGTATCAATTTGTTCTTTGCATTAGGACATGATGCCATTAACTATCGTTCCTCACAACGCTATAACTTCCTGACATTGGAAAACACACCATCACTCGAAAGTCTGCGCGAAATCTTCTTCTGGCAGAATACCAATGATAAAGACAATTATCCTTTGTACAACCAAATGAGTGGTCTCACACCTTATCGCGCCGAACAGGATTTGTTTTTGGAAAAGCTCTCTTATCTGAAACTTCGTTCGTTGACATTGGGATATACCATGCCCATTGGAAAGAAAGCATACAAAGGAGAAGGAAAGAAGAAAGATGCATCCAAGAAAAAGCTCAAAGACATCTATTTCTACGTTACAGGAAACAATTTGCTCACTTTCACCGGTTTCAGCGGAGATGATCCTGAACTGGTAGAGATGGACGGATATTACAGAGGTTATGGTCAGCCGCTTTCCCGTTCGGTCATTGTAGGGTTGAAGTTAAATTTTTAATCTAATACATAATTAAATATGAATCGATTATTGTACATACAAAGGATGATGAAGCTGTTGGTGCTGGCCGCTCCCTTACTTTTTTCGTCATGCAGTGATTTGTTGGAGAATGACAATGAATTCTTTCATGTCGCTACGCAGGAACAGCAATGGAATTCACTGACAGATACACGCTCCGCAATGTTCGGTGTCTACGGATTGATGCGAACAGCGTTGGGTGAGAATAATACTTTTTGGGCTACCGGCGATCTTCGGATGGGTGATTTCACCGTACGGACTCGTAGTGACCTGCAAGCTATCAGAGACAACAAACTGGACAGTCCTTTTGAAAATATAAAGAAAATATCCGATTGGACACGTTTTTATAAGGTAATCAATGCAGCTTGTCTTTTCATCGAAAAAGCCAAAGAAGTAGTGGAAAAAGATCCCGCTTATTCGGAAGTCAACTATACATACGATGCGGCACAAGTACGTGTAATTCGTGCTTTAGCCTACTTCTATATGGTCCGGATGTGGGGAGATGTACCTTTGATTACCTATTCTTATGATAATGGCAGTTTCCCGAAAGTGGCTCGTACAGATGCCGGGATCGTTTTAAATTATGTGATAAGCGAACTGCGTGAGGCAGCCAAACTGCTGCCGGAGCAATTGGGAGCTACATCAGACAAGTATTATGGGTTTGATGCTAATACGTGGAGAGGTGTGCTTTTGAATCGTTATTCCGCATATACGATTTTGGCGCATGTGGAAGCTTGGAGAGGCAATTATATCGATGCTGATATTTATTCTGCACAGGTGCTGGATAAAGTGCCGGATTTTATCAAGACCATAGAAGTTCTTACAACAACATCGAATCTGGTTAGCTCTAAAGGGATTTTTTATGATGATTATAATGCCGACTATCGTGCGGCCCGCCTGGTGTCTTTCAACTATAAATATACCAGCAATCAGATAAACGAGGTGGGAACTGACGGACATTTGGAATCATGGACATTGGCAGAACCCATTGTGCGGAAACAGTTACCCGATATTTATCTTTCCAAAGATACATTGGTAAATATGTTTATGTCAGGATATACTTCGGACAATCGGTTTGGGCTGAATGACCTTACTACTCCCGTCGCATATTATGAAAATTACATTACCGGTTTAAGTTTGGAATATCCGATCTTCTCAAAGATACAGGTCGTTACCGGTAGTGAAAATGGCTCGCATAACTTAGGAGTTTACAGTTCTTCTATCATCTTCTCCCGACTGGCGGATATGCAGCTGTTGCGTGCCGAAGCATTAGTTATTCTCAATCGTGTGTCGGACGCCCTGTCGCTTTTGAACGAACTGCGTGATATGCGCAATCTACCGAGTCTCTCTTATGCGAAGAATTTGGATAGCGATCCTAAAAAATTATTGAAAGAGATATTTCAGGAGCGCCGTAGAGAACTGATAGGTGAAGGACACCGATGGTATGACCGTATCCGTGAAGCCCGTATTGTCGGAGACGACTGGGAAATGATGACGCTGATAAATAATGGAGGAATTTATTGGCCGGTGAGTGAAAACGTTATGCGGGAGAATCCGGCTATCGAACAAAATGATTATTGGAAACGATAAAAACTCAAGATACTATGAATAAGTTATTGACTATTACATGTAGCCTGGCAGTCTTAGCACTTTCTTCATGCACGGATTTTTCCGTAGCAGATGTCGATCTTTCAGGTTCGAAAGGGGTGGGAATGACCCGATATGACGGTACCATCTATGAATATTTGAAAGCAGGCGATCCTGAATTGGGACTTACTTTTGATTCGTTGATGTATTTTCTGGATTTGCCGGATGAAGAAGAGGACGCGTTAGGAATTCCGTTAGAACTGAATGAATTGCGTCGGGCTTTGAAAGATGAGACAGGACAATGTACATTGATGGCACTCCCGGATTCTTGTTTCAGAACAGCTTTAGAGTCATTGAACAGATATCGTAAATTGAACAAACTGCAACTCACTGCAGAAGATTTGGATGAAGATGCCGGTGAGAAAGAGTCATACGCTGTTGGTGAACTCACTTTAAAGAAATTGTGGAATTACCAAAAGAGACTTGAGGCGCCAGTGTTGGATAAGGAAGGAAATCCCATATATATCGATTATGAATATAAGTCACAAATGGATTCATTGCTATGTCGCTATATGGTACCGGGCTTGTATGATACTGAACAGTTGTCCACATCATCTTCTGTTGAAGGTCAGTTTGTTCAGGGACTCCATTCCTATCGCATGAGTCTGTTTTACAGAAGGCTGCCTGCCAGTGGATTTATCAATGGTGGTCCCAAAGACATTACTTTTTATGATATGGGCAATACGTTGGATAAAGACAAATGGGAACCCGCCAAAGTCTTGTGGACTGATATATATGCAAAGAACGGTGTGATTCATGTGATGGTTCCACAACATGAATTCGGATTTGGCAAGTTTATTCATTACTTCAGAAATTTAGGCCATGAAAAATATTAAAGAAATAAAAAGACTGGGATGGATGGGTGCGTCGTCTGTCTTACTGCTGGTAGCGGGAACGAGTTGCATGGATAACTTTCTTCCTGAAGAGAAAGACGCTTTTGACCGCGATGTGAATTTTACGACAACGCTGTTTACTCCGACAATGGGGCATACGACATTCTATACGGGTATATTTAATAGTGCACAGTCAACATTGCCTTTGACTTGTGAAATAACGGATATGATGCACTATGATGGAACTCCGGCACCCGAACTGGAAGAGTATTATCCGGTGCGTGTATGGAAAAAACCATATTTGGGTACAGAGCAATCAATTGATGAGATTAATGCCAAACGGGGTACGGAATATCGTCGTCTGTTCGATGTCCGTAAGAACAGTGGAGAAATAGTAATGTGGAGTGAGGCCAATTCAAGTATACTACGTTGTCAACCCGATTCCGGATATGTATTCAATATGAAGATCAGTAATTCCGGTGGTTTTAAGATCCAGAAAAAAATGAGATTGATGCCTTTTCGCGAAGTTGATTTCGAACCCTCTATATATGATCCGGAGACAGGGTTGGCTATAGCCGAATATGTAAGTGCGGAGAGCTCCAGTATGAGATATGAAGATTCGGGTGATTCTTTTGGTTCTGTCAAACTTGTGGAACCGAGAGACATTCACATCTATTTTAGAGAGAATAAGGATAAAAAAGATCCATCCACTTCATTATCCGTATCATTCTACGACCCATCCTGGAATGTCATTAGTCCGAGTCGCTTCAATGAGACCAACTGGAAGAACATGTTTCAGGCAGGTTTCCTGAAAGAAGTGAATTCGAAAGAAGTGATATGGGATATGGCATATCCATTGCCTTTGTTCAATGGGAAAACGACATATACAGATTCCAGCGGTCAGAAAGCAAGTGTCCAGTTTAAAACCAGTGTTGTGACTAAATATGGTTACCGACGTTATTACAATTTTAATTTCGTGTTCGCTATTTATAAAGAAGCGCATTGGGAGATATTGGTTCATTTCGCTAAGGGGATGCCTCAGTTGGCAGATTGATTAATCTTAAATAGGTGAAGAAATGAAAAATAGATATATTTTATTGTTGTTTTTATTATTCTTGGGCATTTCTGATGCGATGGCGCAGCGTGTTCAAGAAGTAGAAACCAGCGGAGTTGTATATGACAAGTCGACTGGTGAAACCCTTCCAGGAGTAAATATCATATGCCGGGATGCAAAAACCAAAAAGAGAATCCGGGGAACTATATCCGATTTGGAGGGTCATTTTAAAATCAAGACTCCTTTGGATGTAGAATTATACTTTACCAATGTTGCGATGAAGCCTAGCACCTATAGAGTGAAGAAAGCGGCTGCCGGTGTCAATATATTTATGGTAGAGGATGTGACAGAGATAGAAGAAACTGTAATTGTGGGACAAAGACGCGTGAACAAGGCCAGTGTGACTTCTTCCAATTTCGTAGTACGCGCTGAAGAATTGGCAGAAACGCCGGTAGCTAATGTGATGTCTTTGCTGCAAGGACGCGTGGCAGGTTTGAATATTCAGTTGAACAATGGATTGCCGGGTGCACAAGGTACCATGACAATACGTGGTATTTCCGATATATCAGTAGTAGGTAATAATGATACCGGCTGGAATCTGGCTTCTTCTGCTCCCTTGTTTGTGGTAGACGGTATTCCCCAATCCGAAGTGAAGGATTATGATTCGCAAGGATTAGTTTCCGGATCGGGTGTCAGCCCTCTTTCTACCATTCCTTTTGAGGATATTGCTAATATACAGATTCTGAAGGATGCTGCCGCTACCTCACTTTACGGTTCGGCCGGTGCTTATGGTGTGATCCTGATTGAAACGAAAAAAGGTAATTCGGTGAAGCCGAAAGTTGCCTATTCCGGTAACTTTACCGTATCTACTCCTCCTCGTTTGCGTGATGTGGCTATTGGTAATGCAGAACGTAATCTGATAAAGTGGCAGATTCTGAACAATGATACGTCACGAATCTATCATGGCTATCAGGATTTGATGTTCATGCCACAGATATCAGATAGCTTGAATCCTTATTGGAATAATAGCACTGACTGGCAGGATCAATTCTATAGAGTCACCTATAATCAATCTCATAATGTGAGCTTTTCAGGTGGTAATGACTTGTTTAACTATAAGATTAACGGTAACTATTACACGGAAAAGGGTATTGTGAAGAATACTGACTTCAATCGTTATTCACTGACAGGAAATATGAACTATCGGTCACCGAATTCAAAGTTCGCGATAGGAGTAGATATGAAAGTCGGTTTCACCGATAACAGTACGGGTAGTGGAAGTGCCGTTTCGCAGTCCGGGGTAGCGAGTGCGGCAAGTGCTTCTTCTCTGCTTCCTCCTCCATCGCTTTATACGGCATCCGTTGACGCGTTACAAGTGTTCGGTACTTCCAATTCCAATGTTGGTTCCAACTATTCCACGACCGTCAATCTGGAATATCTGTTGCCATACCGGATACAGTGGAAAGGTGTGTTCAATTATAGCTATAATGTTTCGGAGAGTGAGCAGTTCAAGCCTGCAGTCTTGAATAATGATAATTATCGGTCCTACGAGGAAAATTATAGTTCCAACACCTCCGAGGTGTATATAAATACATATCTTTATCGGGATTTCGATCTATATATTGCCAATGTAGGCCTGACAGCAGGTATCCGTTATAATTCAAAGAAGTGGACCGGCAATACAGTGAGTTTTAAAGGTTTGCCCAATGATTATATTCTGGGACCTGCAGGTTATGCTTTATCTGACGGATCCGCCAGTGTCAGTGAGAATCAGAGTACATTTGCATTGATTCTGAATCCTACCTTCTCGTTCAAAGGTAGCCGTACGTTCAAGGCAGGAGGCGAAAAATACATTTTCACTCCGACTTTAAGTCCGGAGTTGAGTTCCGTATACGGGAAAAAGACCAAATGGCTTTTCAATCCCTCCCTCGGTTTTCGTTGGAATATTGGTTATGAAGGCTTTATGGAACGTTTTAGCCATTTCCTTGATAACATGAGTATCCGTGCCACTTGGGGACGAGTGGTGAAATATAGCGCTACCCGTTACGATGTATATGGTACGTATGATATCAATTCAAATAACCTGTACGATGGTGAATCTTATATTCCTATCAATTTCGACAGACTTCCTAACGTACACTTGGATCCGGTGACTACAACCACCTGGAATCTGGGTTATGAAACATCTTTGTTCAACAACCGTCTGTCTACGGATATTAACCTTTATTACAGACAAGTGGACAATCAGCTAAGTGATGTCAGATTGCCCGATCATGCAGGATTCGGCAATGTGAGAAGTACGGAGGTCAGCTTGGTCAACTATGGTTTGGAGGTCTTCTTACGTGGTAAACCATTGCCTGTTCAGAGCAAATGGAATCTTGAATGTGGTCTTAACTTTTCTATGAATAAAGATGTAGTGACCAAACTTCCGAATGAAGCCCGTCAGCTTATCAACAAAGATGCATGGGTAGCCAACCGTTTGGGAGGAAGTGCGACTGCCATGTTGCTGTATATCAATAAAGGCGTATATGCAACTGACGAAGACGTACCGGTGGATCCGGTTACCGGAAAAAGGCTCCGTGTCGGAACAAGCACTTCAGAAGAGGCATACTTTAAGGCGGGAGACCCCATCTGGGTGGATGTCAATGGTGATTATATCATCGACGAAAAGGACCGCGTGGTAGCAGGTAACGCACAACCGCTCATCAATGGAGGATTTTACTTCAACTTAGGTTATAAAAATGTGAGTGTCCATGTCAATACCTCTTTTACATTGAAACGTGATGTAATCAACTCTGTGTTAGCAAACACTTTAAAATCTTACACATATCCTGCCAAGAGAAAGATTGATGATTTAAAGAAAGATGCAGCCATCGTTCCAATTGAAAGCTATAATTTCTGGACGGAAAGCAATCGTTACAACGCTGTTTATCCGAATCCTTATAATTATCACCACAATAAGGAGATAGATCCTTTCAGAGAAGCACAAACACTGTTTTTGGAAGATGGTTCTTATTTCAAGATCAATACAGTATCAGTATCTTACCGTTTACCAAAATCCTGGTTGAGCGTGTTGCGGGTGGGTGGAGTCACTTTGAAAGCATCAGTTAATAATATCTGGATATTCTCAAATTATTCGGGCATCAGTCCTGAAAGTGTGAACGGTTTGGGTAGAGATTACTCCGGTGGATATCCCAATGCACGTACATGGACTATGGGTGTTGTTTTAAACTTGTAATAATCAGATAAAAAGAAGAAAATTATGTTGAAATATATATCAATAGGTCTGCTTTTGGTTTTCACATCCATATTGGGTGGTTGTAATCTGGATACAGATGATGAGAGCAAATTACCGGGAGATAAATTCTGGACCGGTCCGCAGGCCAATGCTCATGCATTTATGTTAAGTATCTATCAGAGCTTAAGGAAGGCTACTACTTCCAATGGTTTTTTTCTCTATTCAGGTGATGTACGTTGTGCACCTATCACAGGGCAGCATCAGAATGATTATTTATATCTGATTCAAAATGATATGAAGAATTATAAGAGTAAGAAAGACTGGAATGAAGAGGGGAAAACTGACGATTTCGGTGCTATCTATAATTGGAAGCAGATGTATGAAGTAGTTCAGTCTGCCAATATCATGATAGAAGAAGTTGTCAATATCCAGAATATCACGGATCGGGAAGTAGAAAGTTATCGTGCCGAGTGCCGGTTCCTACGCAGTTTGGCCTACTTCTTTATGGTACGTCTTTTTGGAGATGTTCCTTATTATACGGAGGCATATTTTGCCAAACCATTGCCGCGTACAGATAAAGCTACAGTGCTGCGAAATTGTTTGTCTGATTTACAATCATTGCTTGACAGCGACCCGGACTGCGTCATTCTTCCGTGGCGTAACGGAAAAGGAAGCCAGCACGCCAATAGAGGAGCGGCCCTGACGCTAATGATGCACATGAATATGTGGCTTGCCTTCTTTGACGAAGAGAATATGTCTACTTATTATTCTGAAGTCAAACGTTTGGCTGAAATGAATTCATGGATTGACGGTACGTACTATCAATTGCAGCCGATGAATCAGATTTCACAGGTTTTCAAAGGAGATTCCAATGAGGGCTTATTTGAAATAGCCCAGAATATCACTACCGGCGAGATTTTCAAGACAGATCATATGTGGTGCTCGAAAGTGGTATATGAGGTTTACTCGAAAAATGCTCCGGCTTTTACCTACAGTACGGTTTTCCTGAAACAACTATACCCTGAAGAGGGGGAAGATTTACGAAAGGAATATTGGTTTAATTACCTCTATATAGAAGGCATTGAAGGTGGCACTTCTACCACCTATCCTGTGGAAATTGTAAAAATGCTGAATTCCGACCGCTACGGATCTACTTTGATTCCTAATTCCGGCAATTTCGTCGTGTTTCGTCTGGCAGATGCTATTCTGCTTTATGCGGAAGCATTATACAAATTAGGTGATTATGATAAAGCGATGCAAGAAGTCAACCGTATTAGAGAACGTGCCGGAGCTACTCTTTTTACAGCGAATGATGATTTGGATGCTTCTATTTATTGGGAAAGGGTACGCGAGTTGATGGGCGAAGGACACTATTTCTATGATTTAGTACGGACAAAGAAGATTATAGATGCTTCGTTTGCTACTTTTGCCGACGAAAGTGGTCATCGTGAGACGACAGCCAATTTGAAACAGGGTTCATGGACATGGCCCATCTATAAAGGCGCGTTGGAAAACAACTCGTATATCTCCAAAAATATGTATTGGGAATAAAATGGATACCCGATAATAGTTTACTATATTATAATTAATGAACATGAAAAATATAAGAAATATAATCAGCGGAATGTTGGCGTTGCTGTTTGTAACAACAATATTGGGAAGCTGCCAGACTGATGACTATCTGGTAGATGGAGGGAAAAGCAATCCCTATTATGACGGAACGATCATGGAATATCTGGAATCCCGTGATGACATGTTATTCTCCGACCTGGTGAAAGTGATTAAAATGACTAAATGGTATGACGTTTTCAGTGACGAGAATGCCGACGTCACATTTTTTGCTCCTACCGATTTCTCAATCGATAAAAGTGTGGATATGCTTAACTATTATCTCTATAACTGGAACAACATGGAGAAAATAACCGATCTTTCGCAAGTGAAGAGCGAAGTGTGGGAAGATATGATAGGGATGTATGTTCTTAAAGGTAAATACAGATTGAATGATATTGCGCAGATCGATACGGTGGCGTTAAGTACATTCCCCGGACAGACCAATTATACTTACGATAAAAAGTATAAACTGACGATGGGAGTGTGTTATGGCGACGCTAACGGAATAAAATATGCAGGTTACCGACAGATCATGTGTGCCAATCAGGATTATGGGATTTCCATATACGCTTATGTGTCGTCCTGTAACATTGAGCCGCGTAATGGAATTGTGCATGTACTTCGTTTAGACCACTCTTTGGGCTTTACTCCTTACGCTCTCTATTCAAAAGCGATGGAGGCGGGCATCGATTATCCGGATGATACCCGGCAGGGCGGAGTACCGCTAACGGGGAAAAGAGAAGATTCGAACAACATGTTAATCATAAATAAGGAAAGCGATGAGTAACTGTTATAAAATAAATAAATGGGCGGTGAAACTAGTCAATCTGTTTTGCCTGGCCGCTTGTGTGCTGATCTGGTGTGGATGCAATGCCGATGAAGAAGATTCTATCAAAGAAAATCCTTACTCTGGCGGACGTGAACCTTTTAAATTGAAACTATTGATGGAAACGCCCAAACCGGAAACTGCCGGACCAGGTGCGGAAGTTATGTTTCAGGCATCGGGATTGACCCCTTATGTTCATGGAGACCAATATGATTTCGAATTTTATATATCTGATCAGCTTTGTGAGATAAAGGCTGCTACGGACTCTACCCTGACAATTGTCGTTCCGCAGGAAGTGAGTTCGGGAACGACGTTTCTGGTAATGGAAAATCAGATATTTACGGGACCTTATTTTAATATTTTAGGAAGTGTTTCTGTCGATGAGGCATTTGAGTTTTATAAAACGGGAACTAAAGGATCGGGGACGATTTATGCCTGTGTGCCCTGGTGCAAGAATAATGAGCTGACCAGTGAATTTTATTTGTTAGGAGATTTCTATAAGGAAGACAAAATAGGTTATGGAGGCATTATTATGGTCGATCATCAGACCGGGCTTATATCAGATGGTAATAGTGACAAATATTATTTATGGTGGGGGATAAAGACCAGTGCGTATAGTGACGATGATGAAAATTTTCTATATTGCAAATTGCGTGGAATGGAATACATGAAGAGCAAAGATGCTACACCTAAGGCAGTAGTCTATGGATTGTTTGATCATTATGACGAAAATAAGCAGAAGTATCCTTATGGCAATATATTGCTGGTCAATAACAATATGTCATTTGTAAAACAATGGATGTGGATTCCTTATGATGATGGTAGCGGAAATTCTTATGGGTTAGACCTACCGACATTCAATGGTGGGACTCCACTTGGGGAGGAAGTCGTTCGTGCTTTCAGCAATGCGGACGGAACCAAAGTTATAGCCGTAGGAAATTTCTATTATCATAGATCAGTTGATTTTGCCAATACATATATGTCTGCTAAAACCTCAACTTTTCTCCCTGAATATATTTATACGGAGGCACGTTCCGTCATGAGAATGGATGAAACTGGAGCATTGGACAAGAAATATCGCCGTGCTGCTGAAAATGCAGAGGAGAAATCCTTGCCCGGTGTAGGAGATAACGGAGAGATAAAAGATGCTTGTATGCTTAATGACGGAACAATTATTATCGGTGGAAACTTGAGTCGTTTTGATGGAAAAGAGGTACACAATATACTGAAGTTGAAAGAGGATGGTACAGTAGATGATGAATTCCTGACACGGGTGGGATCTGGTACCGACGGAGTGATCAAGAAGATTACCTATACCTCTTATACGGACAATGATGGAACGCTTGTGGAACGAATGATGATGGTAGGTAGCTTCACAACTTTCAATGGACAACCTGTAGAGGGAGGCGTTATGATGCTCAAGGCCGACGGGACGTTGGATGAGAACTTTAAACTCGGAGATATGCAGGGAGGGAGTGTCAACTTCGCGAAAATAGTAGATTTGAGTGCTCCAAATGCTGAAAAGAGAAAGCCTTATATAGTTATATCCGGAACATTTAACAAGTATGACAATGTTACCCGTCAAGGTTTCCTTATTCTGGATATGAAGGGTAAAGCTATTCAGAATCTGAATGTACCCGGAAGATTTTCCGGAGAACTCTATGACGCCCAATATTCTTTGACTTCAGACAATGCCAACGGACTTTTGCTAACCGGCAATATTTCTTATTTCGATGGAAAAAGGATGTACGACATCGTTATGCTGAAGATCAATTTGAAAGATGAAGAAGTAGATGAACCTTAAATAAGAAATATATGAAAGCGAATATTTATAGAAATATAAAAGTTAATGCCCGTACTGCTGTAGCAGCGCTGTTGCTTTGTAGTGGCATGGTGGCTTGCAACGATGTAATGGAAGATTCGTTGAAGTATGATTATCCGGCTACGGACACCGGAAATTTGCGATCCGGGCATGTTTTGCTGGTGGTAGTAGATGGTGTGAGCGGAACGTCTATGATGTCGGCAAGGAATGCCGGGAAAGCCCCTAATATAACAGCCATGCTTTCTACCGCATTGTATACGGATTTTGGATTGGGTGATACGAGCGATCCTACTAAGTTGGATACTGAATCAGGACTGACGGACGCACGTGGTTGGGCTAATCTGTTGATAGGAAACACGGTTCATGAAATAAAAACGAGTGATGACCTGTCGCCGGATAGCCCCGTAGACAATTTGGTGTCATATCTGGCGGAGTCGGGAAGCAATGTTAGTCTTTATGCGTCGGATGAGACGATCAGGAAATCTTTTGGTTCCAAAGCAACTGCATTGCCGGTGGTAACCAACGACTTGGCAGTGAAAGATGCTGTATTGAGTGAACTGAAACAGGACGAGACTTCCGAACTGATTGTGGCACAACTGCGTGGAGTGGTGGAAGCTGTAGGTGACGGCAAGTTCTATGATGATCGCAATGTGCCTACCGCTGCGGTTACCAATGCAATAGCCACATTGGACGGATATGTCGGGGAGATTTGGGAAGCGTTGAAGAGTCGTCCCCAATTTTCAAAAGAAAATTGGCTGGTCATAGTCACTTCCAATTACGGAGGACTTTATAAACCGGGTGAAGAGTTTGAAACTTATTACGATGATTTGAACAGAAATACATTCACGGTGATGTACAATGACCGGTTGAAGCAACAGGTACAGGGATTTCCGGGAAATCAAGTATTTCCTTATTCATACTATACACCTTCCTGGTCTTTCGATATTAAGAATTTGAATCCTACCCTGTATACTGAATCAGCCCGATTAGGGGATACGACCCTTGGAGATCTCAAATTCAGTCAGGATGAATCAAAGAATTGGGTCTTGGAAGAACCGATTACAATTCAATTCTTTATGAGAGGGAAAACGAGCAGAATATTTCGTTCATGTATCCTCTCTAAATCTACATATGCAAGAGAAAATGGTTGGAATATTGCAGTGGCCAAGGATAATGAGTTTACGACTTGTTTTGGAGGCTGGACATGGCAGATTACAGTTTGGGATATAGATTGGACGAAATGGCATGTTGTTACATGGATGCTCGAACCTAACCCTACCAATAAAAGCAGGTGCTATTTGAAAATGTATGTTGATGGAAAATTGAAAGGAACTAGGGATTATGGTAATTCTGACTTAAGATGGCAATATCTTAAGGATGAAGCCAGATATGGAGAATTGTCAAAATCTCCTATGCGTATAGGCTCGACAGATAGACGCGGTATTGAGGGAGGTAAAGATGGTTGTTGGCCACACTGGGACTGGGAAGAATATGGAGATGGTCGTACTCAATTCTATATAACGAATATTCAGCTATATAACACAGCCATTCCAGAAGATGATATCAACAAATATCTGGGTATGACCAAGCTTCATCTCCAGAAAGAAAGTTATCCCTATTGGAAAAATATGATAGGATACTGGCCGTGTGATTTGGAAGAGGATGAGGGCTCTGTATATCTGAAGAATTATGCCGATCCTGTGGAAACAGAAGCCGGTACTGAAGAGAACATTGATGAGCATGCATATGATTTCCATATCGATCGTGGCGTTGCTACATATATCTCGAGTGTTGATGCATCATCATCTGTGTTGGTCCCTTATCGTGATCCGGAGTTGGTATATGGCAAAACAATAAAGACAATCGACATTCCGAGACAAATCTTTTTATGGCTGGGAAAATCGATTCAATGGGACTGGAATCAAAAAGGACAGGCATGGCAATTTGCTTACCGCGAAATGGCGGATGAACAAAATTGAGAAACACCTTAAAAATGGAAAGAAATATGAAAAATAAATTAGTGTATTTCCTCTTTGCTACATGGATGGTATGGGGAGGAACAGCATGCGAAGATAAGACCTTTGATGAGTTTGTGTCGGGCACCGGTGACTATACATCCGAGACCGGAGGCGACTATTACGAAGGTGAGGGTATTGACGTCAGTCACTACGATAAGGCGCGTACGTTTCCGGGACTGGTGGACACACTGACGGAGAGACGCTTGGATGAAGCAACATTGGCGATAGACATGAGCCTTCCGGCAGTGGATAAAAGTAAAGTCGGTCTGGCTTATACTCCGCTTGCAGTTTACAGTACGGGGCTCTATGCAGGTGCGGGCGAAAAGGTAACTATTGTATTGGATGAGGACGTGAAGGGATTGACGGTCCAGATTGGAATTCATAATACCGATTTGTCCTCTCTGACCGATACTTATTTGGGACGTGATCCGAAGATTGTGACTTCCATGCCTTTGTTTCAAGGTAGTAATGAAATTCGTAACCCGTATGGTGGATATATTTGGATCAAGCGAAATGGTGATGCGATTCAAAGGAATGTAAGTTTGAAGGTGCAGGGTGTATATGCCGCTCCCGATTTTGTCAGTGGAGAAACAGGAAGCAAAAAAGACGAATGGATGAATGCCATCAGGGAGACCACCGTTCCCTGGGTGGAATTGCGAGGAAAGAATATTGTATTTTCGGTACCTGCCAGCTATATGAAGCTGAAGATACAAATGCTGGGAGATGCTTTTCCGACTCAATTACAGCAGGCATTGGATATGTGGGATGACTGGGTGAAATGTTATCTTGAATTTTATGGACTGGATGGTGCGAGTGAATCATTCCCTATGTCTGGATTCCCTGTGCGTGAGGTGATGGATACACATTTGAGTACGGAACGTTATTCTTATTATGGCAATACCAATGTCAACCTGCTTTCTACCGAAGAATTGATCAATGTAATCACTGACCCGGAAGAAATTAAGAAAACCACTCTCAATACAGGTCATGTGGTAGGATGGCTGCAAGCAAGTATGCTTAAACAAACTTATTTTCCCAGTAAATATCCGAATAATTTCAAAGAGATGTTTGCACTGTTGCCCAACTATTATTTCCTCTACAAGAATAATTGGTGGGGACAGTCCGACCAGATTGAGGTTCCGTCATTTTATGATGGTGATAAGGTAATCAAACGAAATACCTATGTTCTGAAGTCATCAGCTTTTGATCATTTGGTTTCATGGGCAGCGGCGGACAGTTGTAAGATCTATTCAGACGAAGCGGGACGTCCTGTGAAAGAGGATTATGGAAGCGAACAGAGCTGGCCGTCTACATTATTCATTTGTTCTTCTATTCTTCAGTACAAACAGGAAGCGGAACAGAAAGACGGGTGGAAATATTTCGCTTATCTCAACCGCTTCTTGCTGGAAGACTCTCAAAAGAGTATAGGACAAATGAATCTGCAGGATGCTATGCTGAAATGTCTGACTGATTATTTTGAACGTGACTTTTCCCAATTGTTCGACCGTGTTGGGATTGAAGTCAGTGATATCAGACGTCAGGAAGCCCTTGACAAGCCTTACGTGGAAAAGTGTATCTGGATGTTTAATCCACTGAAACGTAATGAACCGGTAGCTGATTTTGACGGTAAAGTATTCCAGACGAAAGCGGGGACAGGGTATACTCCCAATCGCCATTTGAGGACCGAATGGGAGGCTGTGGCTTACTCCAAAGACTGGAAACATAACAACTACAACTGGAAGGATAAAAAGACTCCTTATGCGCTTTTTGACGGCGATCGTGGAACTATGTGGGAGTCCTATTATGACCGTTATCAGACATATACGGAAAACGGGTATACCTATCAGGCATTTTATGGAGACAAGATATATTATAAGGCACAGACCCCGGAATTACCTTATTCCATTGTGATACAGCCGGGTGAAACATCATTACCTGTTTTAGATGGTATTTATATGGCAGCCGGTTATCGACTTTCTAATTCAGTTTATTCTAGTGATGTAAAAACAGCTACCGGTAAAGATTGGGGCCAGTACAGCTTCAGACCACAACGTATTCGTGTTCATGTGACGCATGATCCGTTGGAATATCATTATCAGGATTCCACTTTTGTTAGTGTAGAAAATATAAACTGGACTCTAGTCTACGATTCGGATAACGAAAAAGCTCTTAGCCCGGATAAAAAGCAGTTCTGGCCCGACCGTTACAACATGTTCTATGTTGAGTTTGACAAACGCTATACCAATGTGACAGGCATACGCTTGGAAATACCGGAAGTAAGTCATGAGGAACCTGACCGTCCGGACTTTCTGACAGAGGATAAATTCCCGGGTCGCCCGCTAGCGCCCAACAAGAATTTGGAAAGGATACATATGTTCGGTGAATTTGGTACTTACTATTATAAAGAAGATCGATGAAGAATATGAAAGCACAAATGATAGTGAAAATAAGTTGTCTGGCTATGATGCTACTGGGCAATATATTGACTTCGTGTACGAAGTATGACACTCCCCTCTCCGTAGAAGAGGGGGATACGACGGGCGAAGGCCGTCTGAATATTAAGAGAAATGTTCTTTGGGTCAATATTGAAGGGGCCGGTGGCGGTGATTTGGTGAAGAACGCCTTTCCTGACGACGGGGTGGTAAAAGGATTGTTACCCCACAGCCGTTATGCATGGAGCGGGTTGGAGCTGGAGCATGCTGACGATATTTCGTATGCGCCTACAGAAGAACATGCTGTAGCTTGTGCTTCTTTGCTTACGGGTAACATGCCGGCCCGGCATGGAATTTTGGACAATACATATATTTCGGAACAGTATTATGACCCGAATACTCTTGAATCAATCAAAGAATATCCCGGTTTTTTCCAATATATAGTAGATTATGATAAGAGCATGTCAACTTTGGCAGTGACACCTTGGGAGACTCAAAATAAGAAATTACTATCTCAGGCGACATGTGTTGTTACGACTTCTACTGATGAAGAAACATTGAATACAGTGTTGACACAGTTGGATGTAGAAAATTATCGTGCCACTTACCTTTCGTTTCGTAGCGTGCTGGATGCTGCAAAGCTGGGAGGATGGCAGTCTTCGAATGCCGGATATGTGGATGCCATGCGTAAGATGGATGATTATATAGGTCAGCTACTGGATGCTGTCAAGGCACGTCCAAATTATTATTATGAAGACTGGTTGATTGTTATTACTTCCAATCATGGTGGAAAAGCTGATGGAACTTATGGAGGTATGTCATTAGAAGAGAGGAATATGTTTGGCATTTTCTATTACGAGCATTTGTCTCATCCGTTGGAGATGAATCCCGGTCTGATTGAAGATGAAGTGATGCGTTTTGACAAGCAGTTCCAAGGGGAAGTAATTGATTCTATCACACGTACTTCGGATCTCAAGAATATTAAAACCATGCGGCAAGTTTATTCGCTCGATTCTCTGAATGGAGAAATGACGGTGGAATATATAATGGCTGCTCGTCCAGCGGAAAATCGAAGTTATGTTACTCATAGTCATAACCAGACAAAGGTGATGGTGAAAGGCAGATGGACGATGAGAATAGAACATGATAGAAGTAAAGGGTATAATGCATCACCCATAGGATATTTTTATGAATGGGGTAATTTCTCGGATGGCACATGGACACAGACGAATGCCGGCTTTTTGAACCCTATGATACATACTGCCACTACTACTGTGAAAGTATCCAACTCGGAAGGATATACGGTAGATGAGAAAGTGGATGAAAAGCCTGACCAGTGGGGAAATATAACACCCGGTTATACGAAAAAGAATTATAGGAGAAGAGGGAATATAGAAATATATAGTTATTATGACGGTGTAAAGAAACTAGCTTCAACCAAAGTGAATTCAATGGATGGAGTATCTTCGGATTACGTTGATAATGCTAATCTTATTCTTAAGGGGGAAATGTATAATACTTGTCGTTATTTTCTGGAAGTCCGTATTTGGAATAGGGCATTGACCGAAGCGGAAGTGAAAGCGTATAGCAATAAGTTGAAATTGACAGAAGCAGATCCGTTATATAAGAATTTGATAGGGTATTGGCAATTTTATAAAGACAAGAACGGTGAAGAAAAGTATCTGAAAGACGATTCGCTGGTAGTGAATCAGATAAAGACGGTGATGAAACGTGTGAATAGAAATGGTGTTGAACAGATTGAAGAGATTGCTACAGAGCCTATTCGTCTCCGCAAACCAAGCGTACAAAATGGCAAAACTTACTATACTCATATTGACAAGGAAGACGTAAGTTACATGACGTTACTCAATACCTTGCCTCAAACAGTTGAAAGTAAGGGACGCCTGATGGATAGCAGTTTACCTGTTCCTGCTGTGTTAGAATGGATGGGAGTTACACTGCCGTTAGAAACGACTAATGCGAATTATGCAGGTGCTTTCCGAACTTCAAAATTGGATGCTGTGTCATATACATGGAATCCGCTATTGAGCCGTTCAACATGGACACAAACCGTGTTGGGTGATTATACCAATGATTTGGAATGGCGTGATCGTGAGTGATCACCCATTCCTCTTTTGATAGTAGTTTCTACTCATGAATTATTGCCTCTCCATGTAAAGGAGGGGCAATTTTTTTTGGTTCTTCGTCAAATTTGGTGGTAATCTCTTTTTTATTTCAA
>NZ_QTMW01000080.1:0-13613 GCF_003604005.1 Bacteroides sp. OF03-11BH
TATTTGGGAAAATTTTCTATTTTGGTGTAATTAAAGTATAGTTGCCTTTTTTAAATACCTCACGGAAATATTTCGCATCCGAGAACCCGACCATATCGGTAATTTCTGCTATTGTATATTCGCCCTGCTTTAGCAATTGTGCAGCATGTTGCAAACGTATCATCCGGATATAATCGGCTGGTGCATAACCTGTCAAGACCTTTAATTTATTAAAGAAACTCGTACGACTCATGTGATGGCGACTACTAAGCATTTCTACATTAAAATCCGGATCCCCCATGTTCTTCTCTATACATTCCTTGACCGAAGCTATAAATTTCCAGTCCAGAGTATTAGTACAATTAACCGGAAAACTCTGTTCTTCCTCTTCGATACTATTATAAACCTGACGGAGCAAAGCACGATTCGCCAGTAAATTCTTAATCGTTGCCTTGAGTATTCCTACACTGAAAGGCTTAGTGATATAAGCATCCGCTCCGATTTCCAGCCCTTCGAGCATATTCTTCTCATCTCCCAGTGCTGTCAGCAAAACGACCGGAATATGAGACATCTCAAGATCCCCTTTTATCGCTGAACAAAGTTCATCTCCGCTCATTTCAGGCATCATTATATCGGATATAACAAGATCCGGATTAAATTCCATGATTATGATAAGTGCATCCTTCCCATTCGGACAAGCCTGAATATTATAACTCGTCTTCAGCATATCCACCAGATAATTACGCAAATCATCATTATCCTCCACTATCAGGATACGTTGTAAGGAACTGTTTATCTGGGATATCTCCATAGCCGGCAAATCAGAAATACTACCCGGTATGATAGTCTCCGGACGTTCATCCGGCAGCTTGGGAGAAATAAATTTAGCTTTATGAAGATGGCTATTTCCTTTCGGGAAAGTAACTCGTACACAAGTGCCTTGTTGTTCATTGCTCTGAATCTGAATCTTGCCTTTATGTAATTTGACTAGTTTGTATACCAACATCAGCCCTATTCCGCTACCTGTCACTTTTAGATTGACAACATTACTACCTCTAAAACAGTTCCTGAACAATTTCTTCTGTTCGCACGAAGGAATACCAATCCCCGTATCTTTCACCTCAATGCTCCAGGTGCTTCCTTCCTCGCAGGCGGAAATGCAGACACTACCTTCTTCAGGTGTATACTTCAATGCATTCGACAAGATATTTTTCAGAATAGATCCCATCTTGTCACTATCAAACCACACATTCAGATAGTCAAAATTGCTTTCATAAACAAACCTGACATGTTTCATTTCAGCATATTTGCGAAAAGCGGCACAAACATCATTCATAAAAGTATTCAGCTCATACTCGGAAACATAAAGAGTGGATGAATAGACATCTATCCGTTCGAAATTTATCAAGTTAGTCGTCAGTTGAAGTAATGTATTCACATTCTTAAGAGCCATATTCATATGGGGTAACGCCTGTTCAGCCACCATACGATTTTCTACGACTTCCTCCAGTGGAGCTTTTATCAATGTAAGTGGTGTACGTATGTCATGAGCTGTATTAATAAAGAACCGTGTCTTCTCATCCGACACCTTCTTTTGTTTTTGTAACATGATGATACGGAATATGATAACCATAACAAGTATCAACAGGATTGCATAGCCTACCATAGCCCAAACACTGGCCCATGCCGGAGGCGTTATAACAATCTGAATATCTCTTGTCTCATAGGTCTTATACCTCTCTTCATTGGATATGGCACGAATCTGCAATGTATAACTGCCGGGAGGCAGATTTCTGACAAGAATCCGGTTATCCTGACTCGGACGGCTCCATTCTTTATGATAACCGTCAATTTTCCATGAATAAAGAATGTTGGAAGGATAATCATAATTAATGGAAGCTACATCAAGGGAAAAAGTGTTTTGTCCGTAAGCTAGTTCCAGCCGGTCAGTTTCATTAATATCCTTCTTCAGTGGAGAACCGTTATCACCCGGATAAACAGGATGATAAGCGATCATAAAATCGCGCAATAACAGACGTGAATAATGCGGTTCCGGTATCTGTATATCTGTCGGAAATTTGACAGCACCGTCATTACCACCGAAAACAAGCGTACTTTTGTTGCAGGTTGTGGCAGAACCTGCATTAAAATTGACACTCATCAATCCTTGTTCCCGTGTCCAGTTACGAAAAGAATGTTCTTGAGGGGAATAGATGGTGATACCAGTCTCCGTACCCATCAGGAGGCTCTCATCCTGCCGGGGAAGAATTGTATAAATATTGTCGGAAATCAACGCACAGTTATCAGTACGATATTGATGCACAAACTTCTTCTTGTTAATGTCATAAACAAGAAGTCCCGCTCCACGGGTACCAATATACAAGATACCGTCTTCTCTCTGGTATAATGCACATATATAGGGAGATTCAACGGGCAGGTCAATATACCGGTACCTCCCGGATTCTTTATCAAGCAGATAAAGTCCCATTCGCGTACCAATCCACATCAGCCGGTCATCCTTCTCCTGAATGGTAGTAATAGAACTCACTCCCGGATACAAACGTACACTTTTAGTCTCAAGATTGACACGCTTCAGATGATAATATCCACCGGACCAGATATCACCTCCCGAATCTTTTTTAATGTCATAAATATATTGGTCGGGACGTACTCCTGCCATAGCGGCAGGAGAAAGATAAGTTACCTTAAACCCTTTCTTCTTCTCTATCTTGTAAATACCTGATGTATAACCACCGGCCCACATTACACCGGGAGAGACTTCACACAGTGCTAAAAAAATGTGATTCTCATCATTTGGTACCGGATCAAAGGAACTAAAGAAAGAACGCCATTCTTTTGTATCAGTCTGATAGAAACTAATACCGTTACTGGTTGCAAACCAAAGGTCACCGTCACTATCCTCCACCACATCGTGAACCTGATCGTTCACCAGTGACCGGGTATTACCAAGGGAATGTTTTATCAAATCATAACTCCCATAACGGTTGTTGCGGATGGTAATGCCGGTGGGATAATTGGCAAGCCAGATGCGGTCTTCTTCATCCACATAGACATCATTAATATTGTTTCCATTCATCCCGTTATAACTACTATAATCAGCTGTTATATAGGGCTCACTTATGTATGTATTCACATCCAACTTATATACGCCTTTCCCTCCTGTAGCTACTAGAAGTTCATGAGCGTTTAAAGCTACGATCTGGTTAACCTCTACATTATTAGGTGATTGACAAGAGACGATTTTACCTGTTCCCCTCATGTCATATATAAGTATTCCCTCTTTGTAGTTTCCCACAAACAACTGTTTTGAAACAGCATGATAATAAAGTTCATGCACGGGCACAGTGATACTCTCCACTGCTTCATCAGAAACCAACTTCAACTCTCCCCCTTCTATCCCGGCACGGAACAGGCCGCCTCCCGTACCAATAAAGAAATGATTTCCATCCGTTTGTTCAATAGTAGCTATTTCACCATCAACCGGCATCAACATATGTGACGTCGTTCCGGTATGGGTATTATACCAGGTAATGCTATCTTTATAACATAGCCAAATACGGTCATTCTTGTCCAAATAACCGTAATTCAGAAACGCTTGCGACTTATTCCTGATCAGCTCCGGATGCACATAAGCCAGTTCAAACTTGTCATGTTGCGAATCATACCTAAAAATACGACCTTTCTGCCCGATTACCCATAATACATTCTCATTGTCCATATAAAGCCAATTCAAGGCAATCCGTGAATCCAACGTCATGTTATCGTCCGAAAAGTTGTAATGCTTGATATGTTTGCCATCATAACGGTCTATCCCTTCTTGAGTCAGAAACCACATATACCCCCGTCGGTCTTTTTGGATATGGTATATTTTCTGATTATTCAACCCGTCTTCCAGTCCTATGTACTTATAAATCTGTCCCTTGCTTACAGTACAATTAATGAGAAGAAGTATAAACAAAAAGAATCCTCTCATTTTTACAAAATTACTCATGTCTTTCACTAATATTCAAAAAAATACTCTGCAAAAAATATGAAAAAATTAATTAAAACGCAAGTCAAAAATGTATTCATATTTCAACCATCAATTAATATTAATACCCATACTTCCAGTTTTAAATTTGTTGAATATTATAAAGAAGAACTAGAATTTCAGCTACCCCTTAATATGTAAAATTCCATAAATGCATAAATAAAAAGCTATTCTAATATTATTAAAATAGCTTTTTATTCATATATCATCTATTAAACAATACGGTAGTTACACTCTCTTTTCCTAGATAAAAAGCCTTTGCTTTTATCAGTGGAGCATTGCATACTACCGGAGTTTGCCATTCTATGGAACTTTCCGTAGGCTCACTTCCATCGGTTGTGTACCGGATTACCGCATTGGGAATGGCAGTATTAGCCAGTAGTAATCCATTCTTTATCATAATACCGGGAGGAGACACCCGGAAATTTATTCCCCGCTTTGCCAAACGTGGCAACTCATAATCTACAATACCGGCATTGTATTTCCGTTTGGCATCCATATATACTTTGCCGTCCGGAGATAATGCCCACGATGGTTGAACATTCCAGGCGCGTTCTGCCAATCCGAAAACTTTTGGAAAAAGATAATATTCTATCTGTTCAAAACTACGGATAGTTTCCGACCATATTTGTCCGGACAGACCTTTAATATTTTGAGAGCCTTCCTTTGTCAAGAGCTGTTTTCCGTTTGAAGCAGCTTTCACATCAACAGGTTCACCTTTCAAATTCCGTCGTAAAGACTTATAAATATCAAAAGGCAACATATCAAACGTCACATACTCATCTACATAACCGCCCCAACGTAATCCCGGTTCTTCCACATGATAACAATATGCCATGTCTAGATAAAAGTTACCCACATTACAGAGTATAACCGGGTAGCCTGCATTAGCTAGCTTATACGGCACTTCATCCCCACCCTGCTCCGGAATAGTGTTCCAACAATAATTTAAGACCTTACTGTTTTTGAAATGTTCGTTAACGGTATTATCAGGATTCATAACAATGTCCTGCCATCCGACTGCCTGTATATTACGTTTGTCCAGCATTTCCAATATTTGTTCCAGAAAATAATCCTTCAGATCCCGTATCTTAGTCAGTCTGTTCTCTTGCATAAAAGTACGGCAGATAGAAGAACCTTCCCAAATACCTTCCGGCACTTCATCTCCACCCACATGGAAAGCAGTCAGTTCTACTCCTGCATCCTGATACATCTGCACGATTTCGTCAATCACTTTTTCAAGAAAATGATAAGTGGAAGGCATGGCAACATTAATCACATTGTCTGTGAAGTTCTGTGCCGACAGATATTGGGAAGTATCTGCAAAGTCAGTCAAAAGATATTCTTCCGCTTTCGATTGGTCTGTATCTATATATTTCTGATAACGGGCATTCATAGCCTTAATCGCTGCCCGGGAATGTCCGGGAATGTCTATTTCGGGAATAACTCTGATATGCCTTTCTTTCGCGTATTTCAGAATATCCATGAAGTCACTGCGAGAATAATATCCGTTGGCTAATGAAGTAGTATCTGTCTCATTCCATCCCCAGGCATACGCAGGATAAAGACATGTCTGTTCACCTATGGTATGTCCTCTGCGAGAAGCCATTTCTGTCAATTCCTCCAATCCGGGTATTTCTACACGCCAGGCCTCATCGTCACTCAAATGCAGATGCAGTACATTCATCTTATAGAATGACAATATATCGATCAATTTCAACAGATCCGCTTTCTTTGTAAAGTTGCGGGCTACATCCAACATAATTCCTCGATGCCCCATGTCCGGATAATCGGTTATATAAAGATTAGGTAGCGGAGAAGAAGTTAGTTCCATGTTATCTAATAAGGCAAGCAATGTTTGACAAGCATTAAATATGCCATGTGTATCACTAGCTTTCAAAGTCAACCGGTTATTCTTTATCACGATTTCGTAATATTCATCGGGATATTGACAGGTAATAGGAACCTCCATTTTCTTCAATTCAATGATTGTTTCTTCATCCTTATCGGAAACGCTGCATCTTAATAATGAAGTCAATTGACTTTTCAATAAAAGAGCTTCCTCTTTAAACGCATCATCAAACTTCAGACAGACTTTTTGAGAGAAAGAAGAAACACCGCCCGTCTTTTCCACTTTTTTAGGAGCAGGAAAAAGAGAAAGCATATCACAATCTACCGGTTTGCTGAAATCATCATTCTGCTTATAGAAATAATTTCCATCTGCATAGGGGAAGCTGTTCCTCGAGCTAACCCATTGGGCATCAGGCTTAAAAAGCTCGATCTCGATGGGGACATTTTGCGGTTGTAACGGTTTTCCTTTTTCATCAGTAGTTACCACATAAGCCCCTTCAGGAACCGAGGACACATTAATCACATTTCCTTCACTCAATATGGTAAAAGTGATTGTTTCACCCGGTGGCAATGCCTTGTAGTGTTCAGTGGGGTACATTTTATAGTAAGTCGAACCCAAACATTCAATTTCCAGCGGTGCATTAATAGGTTGCTGATAATAAATAGGTGTCTGATTAAAATAAATCACCCAATTATTAGTCAAGGATTTATTCCCATTATTCGTCAGGCAGAATGTATTCTTAAAATATCTGGCTTCCACACTATCTTTTTCCAGTTTCCATGTTAAGGATAGCTGTGAGGAAGGGGGTTGTTTACCAACCCCACAACCAAACAGGCATATTCCTACTATCATTACCCATATATTCCTCATAGCCATCATAAGGGAATTATTTAGTTAATGAACGAATACATTCCACTTCTTCTATTGAATAAGGTGTCCCATCGCTACGGAAAATATCATGGAACCACAAAGACGGTTCAGCTACGTCAGGCAACGGAGTATCCCATGCAAAGATTGTATTTGTCTTTCCGGCTACAAGTCCCCAGTTTATTGCACCGATATTTTCTTTCTTCAGCATCGGCATAATATCCTGAAAAGTACTATTTTGAGTACGTGCCATATATTCCGTACAAATCATCGGACGGCCATATTGCTTCAATGTGTCAATGAGCCGTTGATGCGAATCCAAAGCTTCATACGTATGATAGGTTATCACATCCGAATTTTCCAATTGGAACTTATTCAGATTAGTCAGGCTCATATCCCAAACTCCGGCCGACAGAGGTTGTGACGGATTCACCGTTCGTCCCCACGTAAATATTTTCTGCAATAACGGCAAACTTCTTTCACCGTATCTATATCCTCCCGAACCTCCGGGCTCATTATATAAATCCCATAATACAATTCTCTTATCATCCTTAAAGGTAGTCAGGATATCTTTCACATAGCTTTCCAATACCGGAAGTATCACTGCCGTATCGCCTTTATAATACAGATCACCCGGGTCACGTGCCCATCCCGAGTTGTGTACTCCCGGCTGTGGTTCCGGCTGTTTGCCAGCCTGATATACAGGATTCCAACAATCATCCAGGAAGACGAAGATGGTAGAGATATGATGCTTGTCGGCAATAGTAAGGTATTCATTGATACGTTTCTTAAAGCCTTCCTTATCTGTTTCCCAAACCAGGTGATGCAAATATACACGCATACAGTTCATTCCGATATCTTCTGCCCAGCCTAGTTCACGGTCAATAGTCACCGGATCAAAAGTATCAGCCTGCCACATCTCCAATTGGTTGATTGCCGTGCTCGGAATAAAATCACACCCACGGAGCCATCCCCATTGCTGATACCATTCATTAGCCTGCTCTTTCGTCCAGACTTCACGAACAGAGACTGTTTTCTGACTGCAGGCAATTAACATAATGCTAATAAAAAATGAGAGTAATATCTTTTTCATAATCGAATTTTACTTTATCTAATTAGAAACCTTTATTCATTTTCTCCATGTAAATATAACCATATCCCCCGGTTCAACCGCTATCGTAGAACCATCCGGACTTACAGTTGAGCCATCCTTCAGCACTCTGCTAACAGAACCATCCACATCAATTGCCAGATTCATCACATTACGAAAGTCTTTATTTACAACTACAAGATATTGGTTACTACCTTTCTCCAAGAAAGAGACAACAGCACCGGTATCACTCGTAGTCAATGATTTTATAGGAGTCGGCAGACTTCCCAAAGCTGTCGTTCCTTCCGGTATTTCACTTCCGGTATGAGATACTGAAATTACTTGTGCTCCCAAGAATATACCCGCAAGTTGTTGTACTTCCTGATTAACAGTCTTGACCAAATTATAAACTTCGGTCGGTTCGTCATGTTGAAGTCCGCGATAGGTAAAATACTGGATTGCCTGCGCACCATAAGCCAAATCACTCAAGACTTGTAATCTCAACTCGGGCAATGTCGGTATCTTATAAAAATGAGTTTCATCAAGCTTGTGGGAAAGTGCAAGTGCAAATGCCCAGAACGGCTTATTATTCTCTTTAGCAGCAGCCGATATTTCTTCCAGATTCCGATACCAGTCCGGACGGACAATGCTGGGAGCACCATTTATAGATACAATAGGATAATTGTCAAACGAAATAAATGGAACAGGAACTTGTTCTATAAACGACTTTATATTTTCAGAATAAAGTTCTTTCCCCCATGCCCAATTGGGGTATAAATTTATATAACAAGGATGATGGCTGTCGATGGTTTTAATCTTCTTCACCAATTCGCCCAAGCCCGGCAAATCATTCACTTCCGGTTCATCCTTCAAATGGTAGGCATACAAAGCCGGATGATTCATCATCGCTTTTACGACCTCTTCGGCAGTACCAACAGACAAGAGGTCCTTACAAGAAGTTATCATTTTCACTCCGGTCTTCTGTGCGGCGTCAAGCACCATCAATGTTGTTTCCAAATCATCATACCATCCCAGATAAATATTAATGCCGGATGCTTTCATCACCGGGAATTTCTCCAGCGACTTATCTGCTTCCACTCCGGTCCATGCTATAATCGGAAACTCTCCATCAGTTGTAGGGATATAAGAATTACCCTGCATGATCTCAATTTCTTGTGTCTTTACTCCATTAGGTACTACGCGGAATACAGCCGTACGTCCGGTTCCTGTATTTACATTTGCAGTAATTGTCACAGTTCCGTTTCCACTCCCTTTGGCCGGTGAGATGGTAACCCAAGACTGATCTGTCTCGTTTACAAATTTCCATTCCGTATTAGACTTTATCGAATAAACCTCCGTAAAACCGTCATTACCGATCTGTAACTTCTCCAAATTTCCGGAAATAGAAAAAGAGGCTTTCTCCGGGTCCATCGAACAGGACATCAATACCATTGGCAACATTGAAAAAAAGAATGCGACCAGTAATTTCTTACTATATGTTTTCATTGATATATACATAATTCTATTAAATATTAAATTAAAGACTATTAATCTTGATCCCCTCTTAATTATAAGGAGTCAATCGTATCACTTCTTTGGCTTTGTCAATATGTATCGTATAAAGTCCGGCTTTAAAATCAGGACCGGGAATCAGATCGCCAGGGGCACTTCTCGTAATCAGGTTAGCAGGTTCAACCGTATACAGATTCTTCGTGTCCTCCTCTTGTGCCCAACCATATCCTCTAAAGAACTTAAATCCCATAGTCTGGTCGATATACACAACTGCTTCAAAAGCACTTACACCTACCTTCTTAAAGAAGAACCATTGGTGAGGATATGCGAAATCCCAAGCAAGTGTAGCCACATAAGGTTCACGCGGGAATCCAACTCCAGTACCAACAATATACATCACTTCCGGATAAAAGACATCCCGCGGCCGCTCCATATACATAAAACCGTTTGATGTATTATATTTCAAATTATAAAGTACCGACGGACCATCGAATTTTGCTTTGCTCCCTGAAACATCTTTAAAGAATTCCGGCCGGAGCATATTGGCGACATCACTACCAAAACCTATAAAATTAATCTTGGCACTTTCCACCAGCTGAACATCCAACTGGACATATCCTCCTCCCACATCAAAGAAGCGGGACTTATCAATATCAATGCTGTATGTCAAAGTCTTATCAGCCAGAAAACTCAACATATCAAAAGTGATATTCTCCAATGTATAACTCCCTACCTTAGGAGTCGGAATCGAAGTAGCTGCATCATCAGTCACAATCGCGATCTTATCGTCTGAATATCCCCATACCAAACCGGAATAATCAGGTTTATTGTTTATTATCTTTTCGGCAACTTTAAAATGGTCGCCAATCCCTGCCAAATCCGCCGCACTCGTCCGGAAACTATAATCCGTTTCATTCTGACTCTCCTTGTCCATTTCATACACATTTCCCAAATCATCAACAAGGTATAATTTGGAAGGTGTTTCCGGACGGGTTACCACCACACTTGCGGCCTCATCCAAAGTCAGAGTCGACTCATTGCCACCTAAATCATTTACAGCTTTTATAGTCACCACAGGACGTCCATTCTGGAAACCGGCAACAAAAGGTAAAGTAGCTTCCTCTTCAATAACTGCAGAACGTCCGCTCAATCCTTTAGACAAATTCAAGATTTCGGCTCCATCCATTGTCACTAATAATTGGAATGAAACCAAATCATTATATTCATCACTGACCTGTGCGGTGAACTTCACTTTATCACCAGCCGCCACAACCGTTTCACCATTCACTCCCCGCAATACGGCATTTTCTATTTTAGGTTTTGAAGGTGTAGGCCACTCCGGCCATTCACTTGGCTTACTAACATCATCTTTTGCACACGAAAGGAGCAATAACGACGACATGAATAATACGTATATCTTTTTCATTTTTCTTAAGATCTCTAGTTTAACAATAATGAATGATGACATTAATTGCGAGCTGCCGCAAGATCCGCTTTCCATCCCTCACGTTCAAATGTCTGTACCAACACTTTTCCATAAGATTCCGAAGCTTGTTGAACCGCATAATTAGGAATAGGCACATATTGATGTGTAGGAGCCACTCCTTTGATCTTCGCTGTACGTTGCGCATACTGATTAAAACGGATGAGATCTATTTTACGCATCCCTTCATACAACATTTCATGTCCTCTTTCGGTAAGTAAAGCATCCAGGAAAGCTTCGGCACTAGCTGTTGCTGATGACGGAAGATCATCCAGTCCGGCGCGTTTACGCACCTCATTGACCGCAGCAACAGCGTCAGCAGACGGAGCAGCATTGTTTTTACGAACTTCGGCTTCCGCATACATCAACAAGACATCCGCCCAACGGGCTAACGGTATATCAGTCCCCTGAAAAGCCGTAGCTGTTTCCACCGGGAATTTATTAATTATAAATCCGTCCCATGTGGTTGTATTCCGGTCAATCCAAGTTCCGGCAGTCGTATAATATTTGGTAAGGATCACTTCACGACGTTTATCCAAAGGATCATACGTATCCCAAAATTTCGGAGACACGTTGAAGGTTTGTCCCCATCCCTGCCCTTGCAAGTAGAAAGGAGTCGGATTTCCCTGATCGTCCACTCTGGCTGCATTATCGGGAGTAGCGAGCATCATCAGCGGGTTAAAGTTACCGGACTTATTCGTACCGTCCGCCGTTTCATCACAGCTGACAGCCATAATCACTTCCGAATTGAAGTTATTGGCATTTTTAAATTGCTCAATATAAGGATTATCCCCTTTCTTGAAAAGACTATACCGCTCCTTCAACTCATTATACATATCAATTGCTTTCTGATAATAACCGGACATATAATAGCCTTCATTCAGGCAATGCCGCATGATGCATACACGTGCATAGTCTTTATTGTAACGTCCCTGTTCCGGCTGTGTATCTGCAATATACTGATAAGCATAATCAAAATCAGCCATAATCCACTCCGTCATTTGCTGCAATGTCGGACGTACCAGATTTTCCAGCTTTGAAGGATTAATCAGATCGTCCGGATCGACAATCAAAGGAACAGGACCATATACATGCAATAAATAATACATCATCAATCCACGGCAAAGACGGGCCTCGGCAATAAACTCCCTTTTACGCTCTTCGGAGACCACTTCGGTAGAAGCCTTCTCCAAAGTTCCAATCACATTGGTGAAGTAGGAAATCTCACTTACTTTCGGAAAATGATTCGGCCTTTCGTCACTTAACGTACCACTCGTATAATAGACACACTGACTGAAATCGGCTTTGGAAAGAAAGTAGTATCCGCCTCCCCAACCATTATTCCACACGGCCATTTCATCTGTTGGATAATCAAAGAACTTCAGTACACCTCCGGCAGGGATATACCAACCGTGCTGATTACCACTTGTTCCGGCACCGATCCAATAGGTCCATGTTGTCGTAAAAGGCATATAGCAGGTCATCATAAATGATTCGTATTCGGCTTCAGTCACCGGATAATTAGAAACATTCAACGTGCCATACATCTTCGGATCAAAATTATCCTCACAACTGCACATGATAAATGCAATCATGACAAACACCTTAAATAATTTATTCTTGCTCATATTTTCAATCTTTTCTTTCGTTACAGGTTTTCTTAGAAACATATTTTTGCTCCGAAGGAGTATGTTCTCGTCATCGGATACTCCGCTTTGGAGCCGTCACCACCCGTCTTTATTTCAGGATCGACACCTACAAACTTGGTAAAAGTAAACGGGTTCTGACAGTCGATAAAAACTCTGATAGAACTCACATAATCACCCACTCTTCCCAGCTTCTTTCCCGAAAGGTTATATCCTAAAGTGATATTCCTGACACGTACGAACGAAGCATTCTGATAATCTTCCTCAAAACCTACGTTACCGGGCAAAGCGACAGCCTTTGTTGAAGCAATACCACGCCGGTTTCCATTCTGATTGGTTTGAGAATTCCAGATAGTATATACATATTTGTTCGAATTCTTGGGACTTGTGTAATACACATCTCCGACAAGTGCCCAACGATATGCATAGTTATAACGTGTACGTCCGAATTGTCCATACATAAATACATCCAGATCAAAATCTTTGTATACAAATGTATTTCCAAAGCCTATATGAATTTTGGGAAGTGTATTCCGCATCTTTACATCATCAATCGTTATTTTATTATCCCCATTTGCATCCTTAATAATCGGATAACCGGGCTGTTGCGCGTCTGCCGGCAAAGACTTCTGCGATTCGGGCATATTGCTTTTATCTATGTTGATAACGCCTTCCGTTTCATAGTAATAATAAGCATTCACCGGTTCGTTCTTACGGATTCGATATTCTTCATAATAATAGTTGGGCATCCGTTCTTTCCAAACGGCATTATGATGTGATAAGGTCAATTGTGAGGTCCACTTAAACACACGGGGGATTTCAAAGTTAAGTGAGTTAATAGTCGCATCCCATCCGTAACGTACATAATGTCCATAATTCATCGGAACGGAAGATGTCATACTAAGCGGAGAGGCAGAGTCATATCCCAGCAAGTTGGTTACATCATTGCGGAACATATCAAAACTTCCCCAGATTCTATCTTTTAAGACTGAAAAGTCTATACCTATATTTTTCATGGTAGTCTTTTCCCAGGTAACATTCGGGTAATCAGGACCGCTAAGCAGATAGGGTACATAAGTCACTGAATTGTGTAGGCTAAGCACCCAGCGCCTTATCATATTTCTATGGTAGGT
>NZ_QTMW01000081.1:0-13341 GCF_003604005.1 Bacteroides sp. OF03-11BH
AACACTTGTCATGACAATGCCATGTACAAGCTCAAGGAAGATTTTCCGACCATGAAAACTTCTGACACCAGGCTGTTATGCTATATTTTTGTAGGATTCTCACCACAAGTAATTAGCTTATTCATGAAGGATACGGTGGCTAACGTATATGCTCGAAAATCACGGCTCAAATCACGTATCAAATCTGCAAAAATAGTAAATAAAGAACTGTTTTTAAATCTTTTGGGATAAAACGGTACATTATTTACGGTAATATATTTTTGACAGGTAAAGGCGCATTTCAGTAATTATATGGATAAAACAAGGAATATGCTTGGCGAGATGAAATAACTATACACAATCCATCTTATAAGTTGTGATCAAGAAAAACAATATCAAAACAGATTTGAACAGTCTTCTTAAAAAGGCAAACAATCTACTTTTGCTTATATATTTGGAGAAGTAGCTAATTGAAACATAATGCTTTAAATATATCTGACGGATACAATTCAGGAACAGATAACAGTTTATTTTTTTATTATATAAGAACATGCAAAAAAAGAATTTATTCGGAATACTTATTTTAATTGCTTATTTCGCTTCCTGTAATCAAATACATAAAACCCACTATGAGAATGGATGGTATCACATCCTATCACAGCAAAAAGACAGTATTGCTAAAGAGTCTATTGTAACAGTAAAAGATTTTGTTTCGTTACGAATGGATTCTGATGAAAATGGGACATGCGTAATTGTGGGGCAAATAAGCAAGCATAAACTAAAAAAATGGGCAAAAGAAACAGAAAAGGCAATTGGCAAACATATAGCTTTTGTACTTGACGATACGGTAATCACAAATCCAAAGGTGAATGCAAGAATTGAAAACGGTGTTTTTCAAATATCGTTACCTCATGGCTACGATTTAAAAAACATATATAATAAAATTAGGAAAGAGAAAATAGATTCTATTGAAAGTATATTCAAAGGTTGGGAGAAAGATTCCATCTATTACTCATCCAAAGAGAAAGCCGATTCAATTGTGTTTGCGATAGACTACTGGGAGGCTTCTGAATGGGTGGATATGTCGGTCAATCCCGAAGATCATTATTGGTGGGGAGATTTAGATACTGCCACCTACAGCAAATTAGAATCTGCCTTATGCGAAGAAATTGCCAAGCCAAATTTCAGCAGCCGTGCAGAAGATTATATGAAGTTGGATACATATAAGAGGTACAAGGCGTATCTTTGCGAAAATGCAGACTATATTAATCTCATGTTTCAAGGTTTCTTGTTTACAGAACCGGCTACCGGACTATGCGGGTTTCTAGTGGATGATATAGTGAGAAGCCGATATCCCACTGCCCCAAGTATTCGGGTAATGACCTTAAAGATAGATAACCAAGATGACGAGATGTTCGCCAAGTTGAAATATCAGAAAGCTATTTGGCGGTTGATGAATAAAGAAAGAGATGCGAAGAGTAACAAGCAATGAGAATGGTAGCTATGAGTAATTTGAAAAACAAAGTATTAACAGCAATGGGTATCATAAAATACTCATTTGGTTTCTGACGATTATTCCTGTCGGTATTCCTTTATGTGCTATTATTGGGCTTATGTATGGTATTAAAAATAAAGATACAATATTTACCAAATGCTCTGCCGTAGCTTTATTTGTTGGAATAGCTTGTATTGTTTATACTCTATTAGTTATAAAATCTACGTAGATTGAAATATTTACCAAATATGTGAATAAAAGATTATCAATAAATATAGGGAAACAAACCAAAGGTGTATGGATATAAATAAGGTTATTAATGATGTCTTCAAAATTGTACTAAATATTTTATTTGTATTTACAAAGAGTTATTTGACAACATAGCACCGCAAATCGCTGAAATTTGCACGGTTGCTAATTCGTTACCTCTATTTCTCAAATACTCTGCTAAAAGTTTATTCTTCAATCGGTTAAATCCAACCGATGAAAATCTAAAATAAAAATACACGATAAAGATATAAAAGAAATCGTGTTTTGTTTAGGTAGATTTTACACCGCTCGATATGCTTAAAAATTATCGTCAAAGTTGTAACGAATAAATCAGCAGCTTCCATACTCTGTTCACTTTCTTGGGAATAACCCAACAGATGCTTGACATCCTCTCCTTTTTTTTGGGGGGGGGTAAAAGTTATTTTTTTCTCCTGAAAATAAAATGGCCTTGGTAGTCTTGAAGTCCTATATCAACTTTTCATATTCATAACTGATTAAATATTTAACTAGTAATATTCGTTACCAGTTATTTAGTGGTGTTCAGATTGCCCCTCTTCATTCACTAACCAATCCTAAATCGTTAATGTGATTCGTCAGTAATTAGCAAATTTCCTTAATATTTAGTCCCTCCAGACTATTATTAAGGCAAGAAAAAACAAATCCGTTTAATTCGGAGGCAAAGTCAACAGTATACAGATAGATGAAATCTCCTTTATAGAACATATCTCCTTTACGGCTTTTAACGAAGTAATACATTTGAAAGACTGTATTCATTTACAACAACTGATCAAAGTTAGGATTAAGGTACTTGCTGCGGATTCAAGCTACACTAATAATATCAATTTAAAAAGTTTTACAAAACACTTCTTTAAGTACAAGGTCTGAGCTATCTAAATTGCTCCATTTCGTAAGATTTGATGGTCAGAACTCAGCCATGAAAGTGCTACCAGATTGAAAGGAAGTTTTAAAATGTAGAAATAATATTATTTACAGACCAGAATAAAAAGCCAGAAACAGGGAAGTGGAAATATTTTGGATTTTCTTTGGAGTACATACGTTCAATGCGGTATGTATGATTGAAAAGGTCACGAAGAAAAAAAAAGAACGGCAGCATAATCTGACTAAAATAAGAGGAGAGAGTGGGTGAACTTCACCTAAAAATGAGGTATATAATGCATGGATGGAAAAAATAGGAATATGTAAATGATATTCTATAAAAAATGGAAGACTGGGGCTTTTCGAAAAAATGAAGAGAAAAAAAATTATATAAAGTGTTTTTTTTATTAACTTATAGGAAAGAACATCTTATGAAAGAGAATCAATTTATTTTTCAAATCATTCGTATTTGTTTGTGTCATAAAAAGTCTTAAAACAAAGTTTATTTGAATATTAGATACTCATTATATCTTTGTGCCTTCAAACAAAGAGTACATTAAATCAGAACAAACAGCCGTTTGCACGAGCATTGAATTTAACTTTATAATAAATCTAGCTGTGTGGTGAGAGATGAGACTGCTAGCGAGATAATCTATTTATTAGAACTTAAGTGCCCCTATTGCATGAGTGAATGTTCAAGAGTATGGCCTGAATGATATCAAATGAGTACAGAAAGCGACTCGAAACGATATGGAAGATAGCTATATGATACCCTCTAAAAGTAAATCTATCAAGAGACGTCAGACGTTTATGACAATGTTTTTTTAACAATACGATGTCACAACACATAGCTTTTGTAGATGAGTTATTTTAAGATAATATTGGTGACAACAACCGACTTTTGTATGGTACCTCATTTCAATATCCTTAAGTTCGTCAGTATCCCCTCGGAAAACGTTTTGTCGTGGACTTGCGAGTACCTATCTCTTGCTGTTCAAGAAATCTTGTGCTATAGAAGATTTATTGTGTATGGTTTGAACACACGTTTTTGATCATCCACAATTATAGTTGAGTGATACCACCTTCAACTTGTAAAAAGAATGTTCCGTTTGTTGGATAAAATACTTTTTGAATTGGCCATCCTTTCTTGATTTTTATAGAATATGCTAAAAATACATTCAATTTTTACTTTGAATGGCTCATTCACTAATTAAGAATAATATTATAGGGAATATATGGTATTTGTGAAATATCATAAAAAGGGTCTTTTTCAAACACTGTTAGGGATACTGTAACAGTCGGTGTTATAATAGTGTATCACTCTATTATGAAGATTGACCATATAATCAGAATTAGCAATGTGAAACATATTTTTTTAAGTTTGATATTGGAATAATATTGTTTTTTTATGCTTTTCGAACAGATGTTAGTTCAATGTGAGATAAAATAATGTTTCATAACAATAAGGTGTTGATTGTTAGATGTATATGAATTGAGGTGTTAGATTTTTAAAATCATTTTATAATTCAAATACAATTTCGCTTTATTATTTTTGCTGGCAAAGAAAAAGTAAGAAAAATCTGACTTTTTTATTTATGAGTACTCATTAGCATTTTATCTATTAATTTAAATTTATCAAAAATGAAAACTAAACCTTTTTTAAAATCGATGGCATTAGTGATTTGTTGCTTAACTTCTTTTGTATTGGTATCATGTGATAAGGATGATGATAAGCCCAATTTAAAAATCAGTCCTAATAAAGTAGAAGTTGCAGTTGGTAAAACGGTTACTGTGTCTGTTAGTAATGGTACTGCACCATATACGACGAAATCAAGTGATGCAAAAATCGCAGTTGCGAAATCAGATAAAAATGCGATTGTAATTACCGGTGTAAAAGATGGTTCAGCAATGATAACTATTACGGACCGGAAGGGAGTTACAGGAAAAGTTGCTGTAACTGTAAGAACTGTAAAAGAGACCCCAAAAACTCCAAAAGGACTGGATTTTGATAAACAATCTATTACTGTGAGTGTTGGAAAAGATGGTATAGTAACAGTAAAAGGTGGTGCACAGCCATATTCTGCCGTTGCGAAAGATGTCAATATTGCTACGGTATCAGTCAAGGAAAATAAAGTCAACATAAGAGGAGTTAAGGCAGGAAAAACTACTATTACAGTTACAGATAAGGATAAGAAAACGGGAACTATCAATGTGACGGTTAAATAGTTTTCTTTTTTTTCTAATTTTATTGTAATGCATAGCGAGTGAGACGAAGATAATTTCGTTATATACTGCTATGCATTTACAATAAGTCTTTGTATATAATGATCTTGCGAGTTATAATTAACCTCAAATTATATGTTAAATATTTTAAATTATGAAATTGATTAAATTGCATTTATTGGTAGCAGCCATGATAATAGTAACATCAGGCTGTGTTGGATCTGGGAAGAAATATAAACAACAAGAAAATAGTGCTGCCGGAGTAGTGGATAGCAAAAACAAAGATTGTTATGGCACCTATGAAGGCATATTACCTTGTGCCGACTGTGGTGGCATCAAAACGACATTGAAAATTAATAGTGATGCAACTTATGATTTGCGGAGTGAGTATCTGGGTGAGGAGAATGGTATTTTTGAAGAGAGCGGTGTATATAATATGATAGGCGAAAACATCATTGAACTGGTTACTCCTTCATCGGGTGCCAAAACATATTATAAAGTTCTCGACGACGCAGTGGTCTTGTCTGACAGTACGGAAATCTTCAACAATAGCGGGCGGCTCGCAGCACAATATATATTGAAAAGACAGTAATGTTTATGTGTGATAGGACATGTGATTTGTTTAAGGTAGGAAATTTTAACATAAAAAGGTGCCTATTATTTCTTGTCTGTATAATGTTATTAGTTGCTTGTGGTGAGAATGATCCGATTGAATCCCGGAATCGACATCCCAGGCAACAGGAAGAATCTCATAGTGAACAATCCGGATCAGTTCCCGCTGTGGCTAAAGAGGATGTTGCAGCTTATTTTAGATTTGATATGTCTAGAGATATAAATGTTGCGTTAGGACTTGTTGAAGCACAGAAAGAGACGCTGCAGATAAACGGGAAAATGATAAAAATAACTGAGGCTGTAGTGAAAAGGAAAGATTATCAAAAAGGCTCATTTGTGCTATATGTTACAGGCACGGTAAATGGTTCACCTTTTAAGAATGAATTCACTTTTACCGGCTTTGTGAGCAAACCTGACGATTATCAAATGGTTAATGGTGCACAAGCTGAGTGGAAAGCAAATGCTGATTATTATGCAAAGCTTGATTTTGATAGCTTTTACAGATTACATAAAGTGAACATGTTTACAATTGAGAATTTAGGCCGGTTAGTGGACTTTTATTCTATAAATGTAGGGGGAGAAAAATATCTTTTTACTCTGGAAGATCTTGAGAAGACGGTTCTTGAAGATATAAAATATGAGCAAAATCAGCTTTCTTTCTATCTTAGGTACAATAATAGTAGGTCTAAAAAAAGAATATCACTTCTGTTTGACAAGAATAAATATTATGAAGGAAAGGTTACTGTAAATACAGATTTTATAAAACAGAAGTATATGAGAGGGATATATGAAAATCCATCTCTATTTAATGGTCACATTTTTTCATATGATGAAAGTGCGTATGCTGTGGAAATCAGTACAACTCTGAAAGAAAAAAGCGACACAGGCAACATGCTTACACTACATTTAAGCATGTATGCAAAGGGTAATGGTGGCTTGTTGCTTGCAGAATTTGATAAAATATTCACCGGTTTTAAACCCTTAAGTGAATTGAAGAATGAGTTGATAGCCTACTCAACACCGGATTTGCATGAGTTTGTGAAAAATAAACTTAAGAATAGTAATTATGGTGATGTGAAAAATAAGTTTTCCAATTCTATAGATAGATGGATACAGTATGTGGAATTTGTAATTAAGGATCATGATTCATTGCAATGGGAAAAGAATAAATGGAGCAAGAACGTCTTGAATGGTCTCTTTTCTTCTGTAAAGGATATATATTTGGATAATGTAAGATTTGAACTTAACTCCGCCCAATTAAAGGAGATTGGCGGAAAGCGTTTTTTGTATATTGTTTTTTAAATGATTGGTGCTAATGATTTGGTATTGACGAGTGACGCTATTCTTTTTAATATGTCCATACACATACCTTCTTCGTTATAAAATGATTTGTGACAAATTGATCCGGTCCAATATTGTGTTTATATTTAAATTGAAATTCACAATGATATCTAAGACAAAAATATTCCTTTTTTTTCTTGCAAGAGCTTTATTTATTAATGCACAACAATAAGAAAAAAAGAGGAAGTAAAAAATGATTCCGTTTACTAACTTCAGGAGGGTAGTAGTAGCCTCTCTCGACCAATAAATATAAAAAAATCTTTCTATTGGAATGAAGACAAGATAAAAGCTGGCATATCTGTACAAGGAAATTGGCGTAACCAAAACTTTCCAGGTACACTTCCGCAAAGAAAGAATATGGTAACCGGAACATTTGAACGCGATTTCGACATCAATCCTTTCTCTTATGCTTTGGGAATGAGCCGTACTTTGCGTCCTCGAAATATCAACGTGAACTGAAGTATTATCGTAACAATTGGACACCGTTCAATTTTAAACGAATTTAAAAACAATTATATGAGAATCGAAGTACTTGATTTTAAAATAATAATGCTCATCGGTCAAAACTTATCAAGAGATCATTACTGAATATTTTCTGGGAGAAGAATCATTTTGGTTTTAGGGGGCATCTTACACAGGCCCTCCAATATGAACAGGAATAAAAATAGGAAGATTTATTATAGCCTGTTATCATACAGCCGGTAACGATGTGTCGATTTATTTGATTCCCATATCAAAATAATCGGGACAATATATTTAATCGTACTTGATCGTAAAATCATCATTTATAGGTATTGCGTACAATTATGCAATCTGCTATCTTTACAACCTAATGGATAATGCAAGAAAAAAGCGGAAATACAGAGCCATAGTGGCATGCTTATTGTTGCTGACTATGATGCCTTTCTTCTTTGTGAAAGCCTTTCATGTTCACAAAGAAGATTTATGTATATCTCATGATGAGCAACAATCTTCCCATCATGATTCTGCCGATAAATGTGCTATCTGCCTGTTCACTTTATCTTCATTTACCGAAGCCGAGAGCTTTGAGTACAATTGCGTTCAGACAGAGAACCCCGTTGAATATCTTATCCAAAAGGAGAAGGACATTACTGTTACTTTTCCCCTATTGTCTCTCCGCGCTCCTCCTGTCCAACTATTACAATCCCTCTCATGGGTTGCATGCATTATAAGATGACATGTGAAAGAGGGATGCTGTGCCCTTTGGTTATCTTAAACAATTTATAACTTCATTACAATTTTCGTAAAGTATGACATTTCATGCATATTTCCAATATGTGTGTCTATTCATTGTCTGGCTGTGTGCAATATCTCCTACAAGGATGTATGCACAGAAATACCGACAGCAATCAGATACACATAGGACACTGTTGGTTGTAGATAAGGAAACCGGACGTCCGATTGAAGGAGCTTACATCTTATTGGAGAATCAACCCCTTGCCAGTTCAACCGGAGGAAGAATCATTATCCCTTGGAAGACAAATTCCAAGGATACAGTTCTTGTACAGAGTTTGGGCTACAAATCTCAATATATATATTTGAGTGAGGCATTCAAAAAGGTGAATATTCAAACAGTATATCTTTATCCGGAGATAAAAATTCTGGAAGAAGTCATTATTACCGGTGAGTGCTCCGGAGTGACTCGGAATACGGTAAGCAACAACCTTACTTCCTTCGCAATCAATCGCGCATTGGGAACTTCTCTCACCTCTCTGCTTGAACAGGTCAGTGGCGTAAGTTCCATCAGTACGGGGACGACAGTTGCCAAACCTGTCATCCAAGGAATGTATGGCAACCGGATATTAATCATAAACAATGGTTCCCGCCAGACAGGCCAACAATGGGGAGTTGATCATGCTCCTGAAGTGGATATGAACGGAAACGCTTCCATTCGGGTGATAAAAGGTTCTGACGCGGTACGATATGGTTCAGAAGCTTTGGGAGGAATTATTGTCATGGAACAGGCTCCCTTACCCTTCCGGGAGAAGGCCTTGAAAGGAAAGACTTCCATACTTTATGGAAGTAATGGTCACCGTTATGTGCTGACCGGACAGTTGGAAGGCACTTTCCCTTTTCTCCGTGACCTTGCCTGGCGAGTACAGGGGACATATTCAAATTCCGGAGACCGTTCCACCGCAAACTATCTTCTAAATAACACTGGAGCCAGAGAACATCATACCTCCGCTTTACTCGGCTATGACCGTGGACGTTTAAGAATAGAAGGATTCTACAGTCACTTTTACAACCGGACGGGAGTAATGTTCAGTGCCCAGATGGGAAGTGAAGATCTGCTGGCAGAACGTATCCGATTGGGACGTCCCCTGTACACAGATCCTTTCACGCGAAGTATCGCATACCCATATCAAAAAGTTACCCATCAGACAGCCATTGGTAAAATGAAGTTCAGTATGCGGAACGCAGGAAATCTTTACTGGCAAAGTTCCTGGCAGAAGGACGACCGACAGGAAAACCGCATCCGGCGTCTGGGTTCCGACATTCCAGCTGTTTCCCTGCACTTAAACTCATTACAAAACTCTCTCTGCTGGAAATTGAATTATAATTCATGGCAAACAGAGGTTGGGGGACAAATTATGTTCATTGATAATCACAGTCAGGCAGGAACAGGTATTGTTCCCGTTATTCCCAACTATACGGAGACACAGATGGGAATATATGGTATCGGGAAGTATAATTACAGTAAAGGAGGAATTGAAGCAGGTATTCGTTTTGACGGACAGGAAACCCGTGCCAGTGGTTATGACTGGACAGGAAGTCTCTATGGAGGAACAAGAAAGTTCAATAACGTATCATACAGTCTGGGAGGTCATCATCATTTCTCTGACCAATGGAAGCTCACCACTAATTTCGGGCTGGCCTGGAGAGCTCCTCACGTGTATGAATTATATAGCAACGGAAATGAACTCGGATCCGGAATGTTTGTCAAAGGAGATTCTACCATGCACTCCGAAAGGAGCTATAAATGGATATCTTCCATCAGTTACAGCAATAAGGTATTCAGTGCCCGAATGGACGGTTACCTGCAATGGATAAGCGGCTATATCTATGATGAACCGAAGAAAGAAACCATCACTGTTATTTCGGGGGTATACCCTGTATTCCAATACAAACAGACCCCGGCTTTCTTTCGCGGAATGGATTTTGACTTTCACTTCATGCCCATAAATTCATGGGATTATCACCTGATTGCTTCTTTTATACGGGCAAATGAACAGACGACAGGAAATTACCTTCCTTATATCCCCTCTTCCCGTTTCAGCCATGACCTCTCATGGCTTCACGAAACCAAATCGCATTCCAAATTACGTTTGAGTATCAGACATCGATTCGTGGCAAAACAGACCCGGTTTGACTCGAATACGGATCTTATTCCCTATACCCCTCCGGCATACCACCTCTTGGGGTTCGCTGCTAGCTTTGAGTGTCCTGTAAAATACGGATACAAACTACAATTCATGATAGCGGCAGACAATATCTTGAACAAAGAATATAAAGAATACACTAACCGTTCACGCTACTATGCACATGACATGGGATCTGATGTACGTTGTGTAGTGAACTGGAGTTTTTGATTTATAACAATTATTATTAACCAAATAAATAAAAAATGAAAACAAATGTATGTAAAATCGCATTGATGTTCCTGATAGGAACAGCTCTTTCGTTGTTGTTCAATTCATGCAGTAAAGATCCTGTAATTCCTGAAAATGAGACAGATAATAAATTGCATGAAGATCCTTCCAAAATGACTATCCGTCTTGTGGAATGTCACCTGCATGCAGACTGGAATGAAATACAGAAAGTCGGTGGACCTCACCAGAATCCGGAATCTCCGGCCAAGCACATGAAACGTATTCAGGAAATAACTTATGAGCTGAAAGCCGGCAAGGGTTGGAGGCTTGCCGAAGGCAGTCAAAGCAAGTTCTACGTGCAGAAAAATGGAGACTACTATACTTATGGGAAATACACCCCGGCTCCCGTTTATTTGATGTTCATCTATTACTATAACGCCAAAGGAGATTTGATGAACAGCCAGTTTATAGAAAACGGGCAGGATAATATTCATCAACATTTCTTCACGCCTGAAAATGTAAAACCCACATTTGACGGTCAGCCGGAAGCCGATGACAATGAACCGCAGAAATTGGTGGATTATCTTTATGTGGACACTACCCCCTGGGACAAGACCAAACATAGCAAGGAAGCTGAAATAACAGGAGACAGTAACCCGATAGGTTTGAAAGGAGTTATCCGTTTTTTGAAAGACCGTAAGGAATTCGACCTGAAAATTCGTCTTTATCACGGCTACAAATCCAAGGGCAATCCGGAAACAGGTACTTTTGATCCGTTCTATAAACCTTCCGGAATATTGATCCAGCGTGGTACATGGGATATCAACCTAAACATTCCGGTAGTGGTGTTCTGGAGCCGTGAAGAGACTGTGGGGGTAGACGAAGACACGAACCCCGAAGGGGTGGAAGAAGACGGGCTTGATGAAAAAAGTAATCGTGCCATACATTCAATTATGGGAACCTTCAATCTTACATGGAAAGAAGCGCTTGAAGAGTTTATAATTTACACTTATAAGTCAGGGGATGTGGAAGCCGGAGCGATTTGGCTTTGAAAATCGGTTTGGACTGCCATAAGTAACCATAAAACTGCCTGTTGTGACATTGGTGCCGGTATTGTTTCAACAGGCAGTTGTTCCTGTTAAACCGTTTCATCTTTTTTTGCAAGAATGAAACGGAAACAAGTGCCATTCGGCAGTGTCTCCAATGAGAACTGCCATAGGGCATTGAAAAGAAAATCATCTCGTGTTATAAACGATTAAATTCATGCTGTTTATTAGAATATTCAATATATTGTGAGATAATGAGTCATAATATTGTAAGATTATAAGAGGATTTGATTCTATGAATATCAGGAAATGGTTATTTACAATTCACATTTAAGATAAAATAGAGATTTTACAATGGAAGGCTATAATAAAAAAGTAATAATGAGTTATTGGACAATTTGCAGGATGAAAACAACGAAAAAAATCTACGTAAAGGTTAGCATTATCTTTTTATTGGGAGGAATTTTACTTTTTTCTTCATGCGAGAAGGAGGAAAATCAAAAGATAGAAGCCAACCGGAAAACATTATTCATGTATTTGCCATGGTCCTCAAATTTGACGAACTATTTTTATAATAACATATCTGACCTGGAAAAATGTATAACGAAAATAGGGCTGAACAATGAGAAAGTAATTGTTTTTATTTCTACCGGTAGTACGGAGGCCATGATGTTTGAAATTGTGTCTTCTCACGGGAGATGTAAACGTGAAATACTTAAAAAATATAAGTCTCCGCCTTTTACGACAATCGATGGGATAACAGCAATTTTAAATGATGTAAAGGCATTTGCTCCGGCTTCTGTTTATACCATGATTATAGGATGTCACGGTATGGGATGGCTTCCTGTTTATGAGATGAAAGTGCGTTCCGCACCTCACATGAAAATGCATTGGGAATATCAGGGTGTTCCATTGACACGTTATTTTGGAGGACTGACCGCCGAATACCAAACAGATATAAAATCTCTAGCCTCCGGTATTGCTAATGCAGGCATGAAAATGGAATATATTCTATTTGATGACTGTTATATGTCATCTATAGAGGTTGCCTATGAATTAAAGGATGTTACAAAATATTTGATTGGTTCTACCAGTGAGATGATGGCATACGGAATGCCTTATGCCGCTATTGGGGAATATTTACTGGGGAATCCCGATTATCAATCGGGATGTGAAGAATTTTACAATTTTTATTCAACCTATGAAATAATGCCTTGTGGGACATTAGCAGTAACGGACTGTTCAGAACTGGAGAATATGGCAGCCATCATAAAAAGTATCAATAGTAAATATTCTTTTGACAAATCCCTGAGGGGAACAATCCAACGTTTAGATGGTTATACTCCTGTAATATTTTATGATTTTGCAGATTATATAACCTCACTCTGTAACGATCCTATATTATTAAACCAATTTAGAGAGCAGCTAAATCATCTTGTTCCATATAAAACCCATACAAAAAATTTCTACACTATGGCCAAAGGTATTATTCCTATCAATACATTTTCCGGTATAACAACATCCGATCCGAGTGACAATCCTATGATTGTGCTGAAAGAAAATACATTATGGTATAAAGCAGCGCATAATTAAAGTTGATAATAAGATGAAGAATACTAAACTCCCAAGCCTGCATATTTTATAACTTTTTGGTTATTGTCTGTTTTTGGAAATGGTATATATAGGAATTGAGAACTATCATGCAGGGAATCATGCAAAAAAAGTATTTATGGTTTCTGTTGAGATACAAAGAATGTAATAATAATTATATTTCTTCTAATAAAAGCTTTCCGCATCGAAATGTGTTTGTTACTCCTAATATTCGCAATATGAAATATAAAATTATAATTGGACTATCAGCTATTCTCTATTTTACAGGTTGTTATAA
>NZ_QTMW01000082.1:0-9619 GCF_003604005.1 Bacteroides sp. OF03-11BH
CACCTCGTGGTCGCAAATTCCGCCGCCGTTCTGTTTCAACATCCAGACGCAATCCATCTGTGAGGGATAGACGCTCTTGATACCCCGGCTTGCCAGCCCTTTCAGGTTGAGGTCGGGAAAGGTCTGATGGGAGCCGTCGTAGCGCGGGCGCACGAAACAGTTGAACTTGCGGTTATACATCGTCACAAGCCGCTCCTTGAACTGCGGCGACTGCTCTTCGAGCCATTCGGAGAAGCCGTTTCGTATCTCGTCAATCTTGGCGTTGGCGAGTTGTATTCCCTCGCTGTCGCGCATCTTGATGTCGTTGCCATGCTCGTCCTTGCCGATGGACTTCATCATGTCAGGGCAGGTGTTGTGCAGGGCGTGTTTTAGGAGGTGCATACCGTCATAGTTCCGGTAATACCCCTTCACCAGAAACTCGTCCGTGATTTTCATGGTGCGGTAGCCGCACACCACCGAAAACTCGTCCATGCTTGCGGAATAGGCGATTTTCACCTCCGTGTCGAACAGCCGGCTCATGTAGGCGGCATAGACACCCGTCGGAATCCAGCGTTCCCCGAAATTGAAGTCCAGATCCTCGAAGGCGATGCGCTGCGGCTCGGCATCTTTCAGAGCCTCCAACGCCTGCTTCACCTCCGGCATACGCTCATTTTCGGGATTGTCACCCATCCATGCCTCTATGCGTTCCGCTTTCTCTATGACATTTCCGGCGATGAAACGGTCTTTGATTTCGTAACCGGTCACGAGCGGATTGTAGTAGATGCGCCCTTGCAGGGCAGTGAGCAAATCCTCCGCCGTGCTGTCGGTTATCTCCCGCATATAGTCGAGATTGACCGTACCATATTTGTTGAGCGACGCAGACAGGGCTTCTTCGGGAGAGCCTACGTTGGCATGGCTCTCCACCGCGAAGGAAACAGGATGCTCGAAGATGTCCGCCTTGACGAACTTTCCGTTTTCCATCCGTTCCAGCGAAAGGATGTCGCGCCCGCCCGCATCCATCATCACTAACTTCACGTTCTGCTTGGCGTTGAGGTTGCCGTAGCGCATGACAAACTCATCGTAACAGGTATTCAGATGCTCTCGCCACGGAACATTTGCCTCGCGCCGGAGCGATTCATAACGGTACAGACGCTCGTAGGCGTCACGCAGCGACACATACAACAACGCCTTTTCCTTCTGGTATCCTTTCAGGTCGAGCGGCTGGAATGTCGCCCCGTATGGCGTGATGTCTTTCAGGTAGCCGATGTTATGACGCCCCCGGTCAGCCACCAGCGACCCTTCGCGCAGGTGCATCTCCGGCGTGCGGTGGTAGGCACGCGGAGAAAGGTCCACGACTTCCTCCTTCGGCTTTTCCGCTTCGATGTCGGGGAAAAGGAAAGTCCCCACCGCTTCCGATGGGGTATCTGTAACGGCAGGTGCGGCGACTGCCTCCGGCTGTGTTTCCTCCTGTCGTGGCTGCTCACGGGAAGTTTCCGGCACGGCTTTCACTTCCGTCTTTTCCGCCACTTGTTTCTCGTTATGCTGCCTTGCCAGTTCCCGAAGTTCTTTCCTACGCTCCGGCGTCAAACCCATCATCATTTCATAGAAACCGTTGATGGGAGGATTGGTATCCCAGTCCAGTGTGGCATAGATGTCGTCCGGGTCGGCAGGCTTGGCGGTGTTCTCCGCTTTCACCTCCTTATTCTCCATTGCGGGTTTTGCAGTTGGAGCTGTCGGTGTAACCGTGACTTTCGGTTTGGGCGGAGTGGACTTTGCCGTAACTGCCTTTTTCACCGTCTTTTTCTTTTTGGAGGTTTTCGGTTGGCTGACCTCTTCCGTCATCCCCCAGAGGTCAAGCAGGGTGAGCTGCACGCCTGCGGAATATTGCGGGCGCGGTTCTATCTCCGGCTTTTCATCTGCGGGTTGCGGCTTTTCTGTCGGAGTTTCCACCGTCTGCGCCGAGGATACTGTTTCCAATTTTATGGCAGGACGCTCTACTTTATTTTGAACGGCAACTTTTTCTTCCGTTCCTGCCTGCCGGATTGAACCCGAATACAAGCGCATGGCAAGCCTGTAATGGAAATCCTCGTCGAGCATACGGCGCAAATCCCCGGCGATGCCTGCTGCCTTGCCCTCGTGCAGATAAACCATAGCGGGCTTCCCGTAGGGGTCTGTGTCAAGTTTCGCCATCGTATGCACGATGCGTTCCGGGTGGTGGATGAAATAGGCGTTGTCGGTCAGGGCGGTTTTCGTGTCCGTCTGTATCACGGTCATCAGCCGCTCGTCCTGCGACATTTCCTTCTTGCTGAGGTTCTTTTGCAGGACAATCAGGTCACTGCCCACCTCCGTGCCCGCGTTGTCCGTGAACAGGTTGTTGGGCAGGCGTATCGCGGATACCAGATTGGCCTGACTGAACAGCTCGTTACGCACGGAGGTCTTGGTGCTATTCAATACCCCTTGCGAGGTGATGAACGCCACGATACCGCCGTCACGCACGGCATCCAGTCCTTTGAGAAAGAAATAGTTGTGGATGGTTTTCTGGGCGGAGCGTCTGCCGAAAGAGTCGCTCCGCTGAAACTCCGCGTCGAACACGGCAATGTCACCGAACGGAATGTTGGACACCGCCAAGTCGAAATAATTGTTGAACGGTCTTTCGATTTTCTCAAAACCGCAGGTGCGCATTTTCTGGTCGGGATAGAGATGCCTCAAGATTGTACCCGTGAGCAGATCCTTCTCGAAAGCCATCACATCCGCATTGGGGCTGTGCCGCAGCATGGAATCCACGAACACGCCGACACCTGCCGACGGTTCGAGCATACGGGCGGGGCGGACGCTGTAATCTGCCAGCACGTCCGCGATGGTGTCGGTTATCTCTTTGGGGGTGTAGAAAGCGGTCAGCACGGACGCTTTCAGCGAATCCACAAACCGCTTGTACTCTGTTTCGTCCTTGCTGTTCTCACGGATAAGCCTGTGCAGCTCCACCGTCGGGGCGAACAGTTCGAGGTCGGATTTCGCCCACCGGACGGCATCCGTCAGTTCCTTTGCAGGGTTGAGGATACATTTCAGACCGCCGAAACCGCAGTACCTTTGAAGTATGGCACGCTCTTCGGTTGTCGCTGTCCTATTTTCCCTGTCAAGGATGAATGCCGTCCGTATCGCCTCGATGTTGTCCCGCAGTTTCTGTTTGCGGTTAAACGCCATATTCGTCTAAGTAAAGGACGGTTGCTCCCGTCAGCTCCGTGTAGAGCAGGTCGTAATCGGAAGACAGGGCGAAATTGTCATCCGAGAGGTCATAGACGGAGAACACGTTGCCGACAAGCGGCAGCAGTTTCAGGACAAAGGCTTCACGCTTCTCTTCCGGCACTTCATCGGCAAACTCGTTTTCCACGACTTCGCGGAGGATGGCGTAACGGGAATAATGCAGCCCGCGCAGCAGCGTGTCCATCGCCAGTTCCTGCGCACCATCGGCGGGATAGCCTTCAAGCCGTGCCCTCTCATACGTTTCGGCGGCACGGTCGGCCCGTTCCCGTATGAAAGCGGTGTCGTCAGCCTGTTCAAACTTGTTCGTGCGGAGATAGTCCAGCAGGTACAGACCGTAATAGGAAAAGTCGGTCTGACCCTCGTTTTTCTTCTTGTTGTTCATTACTTTGGATTTAGCGGATTGATAATTAACGGGATAATCGGTTGGAAAAAGGAAGAAAAAGGCACTCGGTATCCCTCCGAGTGCCACCACTAAATCCAAAGTATGAGTGTAATCCGGTATCGAAGAACAATTCATTACTCTGAACAAGTGGCAAAGTTAATACTATTTCTTCCGTCCTGAAAATTTCTTGTCCTTTTTAGCCTCCGGGAACACAAAAGTCGTGTTATATTCCCCGTCAAAGGCGACAACAGCATCGAAACTCTTGCCCTGTTTGCTCTTGAACCCTTTGAGCAGCTTGGTATGCCCTTCGGTGAGCAGGTCTTTGATTTCATCGTCGGACAGGGTGCGTCCCGCTTTCAGCCGGAACACGGGCAGTCCGCACTCCGTGTTGTCGCAGCGTACCACCTTGCCGTAGAACCGCATCCTGCCCGTGCCACACTTGGGACACGCGCAGCCGGAGTCACGGCTGCCGAAGAGCTTGTCGCACGAGATCAGTTCGGAGGTTATCTCACGTGTGTACGCCTCTATCTCCTTGCGGAAGGTGTCGTCGGACAGTTCCCCGCGCTCGATACGCGCCAGCTCCTTTTCCCATTCGCCCGTCATGGCAACATCGGCGATGCGCATCGTCTTGACGACGGAATTGAGGGCAAGTCCTTTTTCGGTGGGAACAAGCGACTTCTTGCAGCGTTCCATGTAACCGCGCTTGAAAAGCGTTTCGATGATGGAGGCGCGTGTGGCGGGAGTACCGATGCCACAGTCCTTCATCGCCTGCCGCAGTGCGTCGTCCTCAATTTCCTTGCCCGCCGTTTCCATTGCCGAGAGCAGGGTGGCTTCGGTATGCAGCGGCTTGGGTTTGGTCTTTCCTTCGGTAATGGACGAGCCTTTCGGTGTCAGCGTGTCGCCTTCCTGCCAGCCGGGGATGGTAATTTCCTCTTTTTCCTCGCCATAGACGGCACGCCATCCGGTTTGCTTCACGACGCTGCCTTTTACGGTAAACTCCACTCCGGCACATTCCGCCGTGACAGTGGTCACATCCTTGACGCATTTCTCAGAGAATGCCTCGACCATGCGCCCGGCAATCATCTGATAGATGGTATTGTCCTCTTTGGAGAGGAAGAGCGGTTTCTCACCCGTGACGAGCAGGGCATGGTGGTCTGTCACCTTGCCGTCGTCCACGCTGCGGCGTGTCGGGGCGGCTTTTGCCCGCACCTTGTCTTTCCATTCGGGCTGTGTGCCGATGAAAGCGAGCAGTTTGGGAATTTCGGCAAACACGTCTTCGGGGATGTAGCGGCTTCCCGTTCTCGGATAGGTTATCAACTTCTTTTCGTAGAGTTTCTGCGCGATTTCAAGCGTCTGTTCCGCCGTGAAGCCGTGCTTGGCGTTGGCTTCTTTCTGGAGCGTGGTCAGGTCGTAGAGCAAGGGAGTTTCCTCCGTCTTCTCCTTGCGCTCGGCTTTCGTGACAGTGGCGCAACCTGCCGCCTTTACCTTATTATATAGTTCCATCGCCGGTTCTTTCTCTTTCCATTTCTCGGAGGATGAGAATTTCACGACTTCGCCGTCGCAACCGTCCGTTGCGATATGGAGCTGCCAGAATGCTTCGGACGTAAAGCGGCGGTTCTCCCAGTAGCGTTCACATACCATAGCCAACGTTGGTGTCTGCACCCGCCCCACGGAATACGTGCCGTGTCCGGCGGCGATGGATAACGCCTGTGTGCCGTTGATGCCCACGAGCCAGTCGGATTCGCTCCGCGCTTTGGCGGCGAGGTAGAGGTTGTCGTATTTGCTGCCGTCTTCGAGTTTCCGCAGTCCCTCGCGGATAGCTTTGTCGGTGAGAGAGCTGATCCACAGGCGCACGAAAGGAGTGGTGCAACCCGTATAGTGGTAGAGGTAGCGGAAGATAAGCTCTCCCTCGCGTCCGGCATCGGTCGCCACGATGATATGTTCGCTTGTGTCGAACAGTCTTTTGATGACTTTTATCTGCGACACCACGCCGCTGTCGGGCTTGTAACCTTTCTCCGTCCTGACCTGACGGGGGACGAGCGTGAATGTGTCGGGAATAATCGGGAGGTTGTCACGGACAAATCCGCGCACGCCGTAGCCGTCGGGCATGGCAAGCTGAACGAGGTGTCCGAATGCCCATGTCACGGCATAACCGCCTCCCTCGAAATATCCTTCCTCTCTCTTTGTCGCGCCCACGATGCGGGCGATTTCACGTGCCACGGAGGGCTTTTCTGCAATGATTGTCTTCATGTCTTCTTCTTTTTTGTTGATACTTTGGATTTTATTTTGGATTCAGTGGCGGACACGGGATTACATTTTCATGCCCTTGCCCGTTTTCTTCTGCGGCTTCTCCTGCTGCTGTTGCTGGCGGGCGTCCTTCGGGTTGGTCTGACCTTTCTGCAACGGCTCTCTCAGATTCTTTGTAGCCTCGTTGGTCTTGCCATCGTTGTTCACCGCCACCTGCGTGCGGCTCTCGTTGGACGGAGCAACCTGCTGTGCATTGTCAGGGTTCGTGTCGTAGCGGTACGGGCGTCCCTTCTCCGGGTTGAACTTGATATACATCGTGGCATGGAAGCCCTGCTTGTCGGTCACGTTCTCCAGCTTCACGGCTTTACCCGCCACATAGTCGGCTTTCTGCTGGTCGGTGAAGCTCACGCCGCTCCATTTGCTGATGGGGCGGATGCTGCCGTCCTCGTTCGTCCACGTGTTGCGGCGTTGCTCCTTCTTGGTCTGTGCGGCATTTTCCCCGCCCTGCGCCTGACTTTTCGATGTGTCGCCTTTGGTTTCCTGTGTCTGTGCGGTACGGGGCGACTTGCCGGTTCCCGGCACGAACTCCACGCCGCGCTGCTCCACGTTCACTTGCAGGGTGGTGACGAACTTTCTGCCGTCGTTGCGCTCGATGAGCTTGTCGCGTACGGGCAGTCCGGCGCGGAGCATGTCCCGCTCCTGCGTGGTGATTTCCGTCTTGCCGATGCGCTCCGGGATGCGCACCCTGCTTGCCGGAATGTCCGTGATTTCATTCGTCTTGCGGTCGATGCTGATGTAGGAGGGGATGATCTCGCCCGTTTCCCTGTCCACAATGTCCACGACCCTACCGAGATTGCCCGTTTCGCGGAGGTTCTTCCGGTCATTGTCGGAGAATTTGTGTTCCTTGTACTCATCCAGCTTCTGCTCCTTGCGGATGAAGTGCGGCACGAGGCTGATGTTTCCCTCACCGTCCTTCTTGAAGGAGAGGCGGGCGTCCAGCTCGAATGATTCGCCGCCGAAGGTCGGTTTGACCTTTACCAAGTCGGACTTGCCATAGTTGAGCATCTTCGTAAGGTCGCCGGACTTTTCAAGGTTGTCCCGCTTTACGCCCCATCTGTCCTCCAGCTCCTGCCAGTTGATTTTACTCTCGTCGATGGGCTGGTAGCCACGTTTGCCCTGCATCTGTTCGGATTTGTCCTGTTGCTGTTCTTTCCGTTGTTCCATGTTCTCCTGTTTTTGAGGTTCTTGTTTCTCTGTCTGTTGTGCTGCCATCTCTTCCTGCACCTTCTTCTCATAGTCGGAGGTGTCCACCTTGTGAGGGGCGAGCAGCTCCTTGTTCGCTTCGGGGTCTTTCAGCAGTTGCTTCATCACCTCTAAGAGATTTTCAGCTTGGTCTGCCGCAATGCGGTAGAAACCGAAGCGGCTGGGTTCCTTGCACTGCCGGAAGAAGTTCTTGAAGAAGTTGTCCAGCACGTCGCCATGTCGGTCGAATTGCAGGAAACTCTGCGCGTTCTCCGCTTTTGCGGGGGTGCGCTTGGGTGTGCCGTCCGCGTTCAGCCCGGCTACCACGCTGATCTCGCCTGTCTTCTCGTCACGGACTACCAGCACGTCCTTTTCGTCTTTTTTCTTTGCCATCTGAAAAATGTTTTAATGGGTTATTTATGAAAGAAATTATGGATACGAGCCTTGTAGAAGGCTATATCTTCCTTTTTGAAGTCCTTGATATGGTTGGAAAGGAATGTCAGCACGTCCTCCTCGCTGTAATAGGTCTTCTTGCCCAGCGTCTTGTAGGGCAATGCGCCTACGCTGCGGTAGCGTTGGAGGGTGCGTTTGCTTATCTGGAGCAACATGCACAAATCCTGATTGTCGAAAAGGCGGATGCTTTCCGTGATAGTGGGCTGTTTCCCCTCAGCCTTCATCGCCAGCAGCAGTTCGTCCTGACGGTCGAGCCGTTCCATCAGCTTCTGCATCCAGCCCTCGAAGTTGTTTCGTGTGAGCAGTTCCATGACCTATGTCCTCCTTCCTTTTGGTTTGCCGCCCGTGCGCAGCGTGTGGTTGTGGAACAGGGTGTCTATTGTCCCTTCCTCGTTCCTTACTGTGTTGTCCTCCAATAGCCGCAGTATCTCGGAAAGGCGGTAGCGGCAGCTTCCGCGTACCACCACATACTCGATACGGTGGTCGGTGCGCATACGCTGCATGGTGCGCTTGCTCACGTTGAGCATCTTCGCCGCCTGTGCCGTGTCAAGCAGCTTGTCTTCGGTTTCCCGCTTCCGTTTCTTCTCGTCCCTTGCCTCGCGGATGTACCCTGCGATGTTCGCAATCTGCGCCATCATCTCCTTGTAGGCGGAACTTTCCATTGTTATCACTTTCATGTTCAGTCCTTTCTTTTTGTTTCTGCGACAAAATTCGGCAATAAACAAAAGGGGCTTTAACAACTCACTACGTGACTCACGTAAGATTTTTGCGGAAGATGGCTCCGTAACCCGGTCAAACGGCGCAACAGGCAGCCTTTCAGCGGAAAACGATACGTCTTGTATGCCGTTTCGTTACCTTTGCGGCAAACTCTAAATGACATGAATATGGAAATAGTATCTATCGAGAAAAAGACTTTCGAGATGATGGTGGCGGCATTCGGCGCACTCTCGGAGAAGGTCGCCGCCCTGAGGCGCAAAAGCGACACGGGGCGCATGGAAAGATGGCTCACGGGCGAGGAGGTCTGCGGGCAGTTGAGAATAAGCCCGCGCACGTTGCAGACGCTGCGTGACAGGCGGCTTATCGGCTACTCGCAGATAAACCGCAGGTTCTATTACAAGCCAGAGGAGGTGAAGCGGCTGATACCGCTTGTCGGCACGCTCTATCCGCACGGCAGATGATTTGATTTATTCACCCACTGAATCCGAAGTTATGATGAACGAGAACAACGATGTTTTTACGATGGAAGACGAGCCGATAGCCTCTGTGGTGCAGGATATGCGCAAAGGCTCGAAATGGCTGTCCGCATTTCTGGAAAGCTACCGTCCTCCGCTGGACGGGGAACGTTACCTGACGGACGGCGAGGTGTCGGAACTGCTCCGTGTGAGCCGGCGCACCTTGCAGGAATACCGCAACAACCGCGTGTTGCCCTTCATACTTTTGGGAGGGAAGGTGCTTTACCCGGAAACGGGGCTGCGCGGGGTACTGGAAGCGAACTACCGCAAGCCGCTGGAGTGAGGCGGTTTCATGAAAAAGTAAACGGGTGACACCTTTTGTGGTGCTACCCGTTTACTTGTCTTATGGGGTATGTGCAATCAGCAATACCCGGCTTTTCCGTTCTGTATGAACATCACGTATGTCTGCCGTTTCTCTTGTGAGAGTGCCTTTCCCACCAGCCATGTGCGGAACAGGTGGGTGTTGTAGGTATTCACCCTGAAAGCGACCGGGATGATGATTTCAAGGGCGTACACGTCCGCGTGCAGCCCGTTTTCAAGCTGCATGTAGCGGCACACCTCGTAGTCGTTCAGCACGTCCGACTTGCGGACGGCTCTGATGGCGGCGTTCACTGCCGGGACGGTCGTATGGAACAATCCGGCTATTTCGGTGGCGGTCATCCACACGTCGTTACCGGTTACGCTGACTGCCTTGTCCTCGATGATGATTGTGTCACGTTTCATGGCTTTTCTTTTTAGATGGTGCAACCTGCAAATTCCTCGACGCCGTTCAATCTTGCGGCAAGGTTCTCCATGTCCTGATTGAGCTTCTCTTTGGTTATCT
>NZ_QTMW01000082.1:9640-11116 GCF_003604005.1 Bacteroides sp. OF03-11BH
TTGCGTAAATCTGCGTCGTCTTTATGCTCTTGTGTCCGAGCATGGAGCTGACCGTTTCGATGGGAACACCGTTGGAGAGGAATATCGTCGTGGCTGCCGTGTGGCGGCTCTGATGCCACGTGATATGCTTGGTGATGCCGCAACGCTTGGCGACGGCACGGATACCGGCAAGGCACGTGTTATAATGCGGAACGGGAAATATCCTGCCGTCCCCGCACAGTCCCCGGTATTTGCCGATTATGCGGTTGGCGATGTCGAGCAGGCGGATGTTGGACACCACGCCCGTTTTCTGGCGGTTGATGTTTATCCACTCGTGTTCGTCGAAGTAGGTGCGGATATTCTCTTCCGTAAGGTTGCGCATATCCGCGAACGACAGCCCCGTGAAGGCGCAGAACAGGTAGAGGTCGCGGTACAATTCCTGTTTGGCGTTTTTCAGTTTCCCCTCCATCAGCAGGCGGATCTCATCTTTGGTCAGGAAACTGCGTGTTGTTTCCTCCTTCTTGATTTCATACTCGCGGAACGGGTCGCGCGTCAGCCACTCGTTGTTGATGGCGATGAATACCATCGTCCGTAACGGGCAGACGTACAGCCACACGGTATTGGTGCAGCAGTGCTTGTCCGTGCGCAGGAACATCTCGAAGTCGGAGATGAAAGCCGGGGTAAGCTCTTTTAGGGCGATGTCCTTCACATGGTAGCGGATGTCGAGGAACTCTTGCATGTGCTTGTAAACGGTGCGGTACTTCAGCAGCGTGCCTTTGGCTTTCATGCCTGCCTCCACCTGCTTCTCGTAGTCCTCGTTGTGCTGGCGGAACACCTGCATCAGCGTGTGGTAGCGGTGTTCCAGTCCGAGAAAGGCGTTCTTCACCTTCTCCGCCGTGACGAAGTTGTCACGCTCCATGATTTCCTGATAATGCCTGTTGATGCGTACCCGCATCTTGTCAAGCATACGGTTCGTTTCGAGTGCCGCCGTGCTTCTGCCCGTGACACGTCCACCTTTGGTGTCCCACAGTTTCGGATCGACAGTCAGTTTGCAGCTGAACTGTGTCTGGCTGCCGTCCACCGTGATGCGTCCCATGACGGGAACTGTCCCGTCCTTTTTCACTACCTGACGCTTGAGGTAGTAGATTACTGAAAATGTACTCTTCATTGTCCTTAATTTTTGGGTTTCAAAATTAGTTGGTGAAGAGTCCGGTGTTGGTACGCAAAACGGGGAGGAACGGCGCAATCTTTTTCCGTAACCTGATTTTTCGCATGAGTTATGGATAACTCACTATTCCTTAGAGCCTTGTTTCGCTATTCGTACCCGTTTGTCGCATTTTCGGGCATGGTTACGAACAAGTAACGTAGCGGCGTCAGGATTTGGCTTCGGCAGGGATTGTAATGGCTTCACGGATTATCGCCACTTCAACCAAAACCCTTGTAACTCAATTCTATCACTATATCTTTCCGCATTTCACTTTTTTGTAGTAACTTTGC
>NZ_QTMW01000083.1:0-8831 GCF_003604005.1 Bacteroides sp. OF03-11BH
AGCCTTGCTTCGTTATCCGTTTAGGATACGAATCGAAGGAGATAGAGTCATTGTGATGGATTTACATGGTCTTGATCATTATGGACATTTATTCCAATATCCCAGTTTTCAGTATTTATCTTCTTTTGGCAAGCGTGGTGATTCACCTACGGAAATGTTATCATTGGAGAACTTTCGTTTACAGAATCATGTAGTCTGGACATTGGATGCCAATAAAAGTGAATTAACTAGGTTAGACTTTTCTTCATCCGGTGATTCACTGCTTCGTGACGAAACGGTAACATTGGATGAAGATATACTTCGACCACTTGATTTTGCTATATATAATGATTCAATGTTTATTATTCCTGATTATTCCGGTGAAAATCGTTTATGTCGAGTTAACTGTAATGGTAAGCTTATAGATAAGATAGGAATTATTCCGACTATTGATGAAAAAGCATTGGAAAATGCTCGTCCGGCGTTAGCCCAAGCATGGAGGAGCTTCCTTGACTACAATCCTAACAATGGAATACTGGCGGTAGTCACCCAGTTGGGAGAAGTCCTTGAGGTCTATAATTTGAAAGATAGTACTCATGTTGTTCGTATAGGTGAGTATGGCGAACCTGAATTTAAAATATCAGATGGATATGGTATACCAACGGGTATTATGGGATTTAGTGATGTACAAGTAACAGATAGTGCCATTTATACTGTATTTCATGGAACGCCTTTTAAGGAGATCGCAAGACAAAGCGGAAGGCTTCTTGATGGAGGAAAATATATTTATGTATTTAGTTTGAAAGGAGAACCGTTATGTAAATATGTGCTCGACCATTATATATATGGTATTTGGGTGGATGAAGCTACTAAAACGATAATAGCGACAGATGTAAATAATGATGAGCCAATACTTAAGTTTAACTTTGGCTGAATGAGATAATTAACTTGATTAAAAGGAGCAGGATGATGAGTTTGTTTATCTTGCAGGATTTGCTTACATATCACCTGCTCCTAAATCTTTAAAAAAGATTCGGATGCAAACATAAGAATAAAAATTAATGTAGCAAACTATTGCTATTCTGTTGAAATGATAGATGCAAAAGAGAAAAATAAAATGTAATTTAAAGATTATTGAAGAATGAAAAAGAAAGTATTAGGTGTGATAGCAGTTGTTGCTGTCGCTGCTATTGCGGGATATAATGTATATACTTCGCAGAATGATGTGAAGTTGTCTGACTTGGTGTTGAGCAATGTGGAAGCTTTAGCTAATGCAAAAGAAGGTGGAAATGAATGCATAGGTTGTGTTTATACAAGATTGCAAATTTGTCGAACGTTAGGAGATTGGGGTGCATGCCTTGGTGAATATCGTCCATATATTTAAATATTATGAAAGCTAAAAGTTTATATGTTGTAGTAGGTATAATTTGTTTGTTTATATCTACATTTAGTATATATAATTGGAATACTAAAAGCTCTTCTGCCTTGTTACTTTGTAATGTTGATGCGTTAGCTAATAATGCGGAAGTGGATTTTGACTTTTGTGTAGTTACATCAGGTATTTGTGTGATATATAGTGATGGGCTAGCTATAAGGGGCTATAAACTATACCAATAAATTCTAATGAAGGTGATGAAAGTGCATGGAAAATATGCTTGTTAACATTTACTTAGAGTTTGAAACTATACTTTCATCAGTATAATTCTGTATATTATTGCTATAACTGTTGGTTTTTAATATCCTCTTGGGATTGGGGCTGAATAAAAAAGGTCGAAAACTTGATTTTTACCCCCCTCTACAGGTATCTGTAGAAGGGGTAATTGTGAAAAAATCTTTTTAGTCAGCCCCAATTGAAGTGTATTGACAACTTCTAGATTTGTTATGCATAAATAAAGCCGATTAAAATATAGCTTTATAAAAATATTCTATAAACTATTATGAATTTAGTATATTATGAAATTGAAATATGTTTTTGTGTTGATTTTCTTTTGTGCATGTAAAAATGTTAAAACAGACTGTCAAATAGACGATTTGTTTACGAATAGGATATTCTTGGAATATGAAAAGATACCATCAAACGGTTATATTTGGGGAACTCCAATGGATATGATATATTGTGATTCAGCAATTATTGTTTTCGATGAGAAGTCTGAAGATGGTTTATTTCATTTGGTCGATTTGAATGATCTAGATTCAATATATGATTTCGGAAAGAAAGGGCAAGGTGTTAATGAATTCTTAATGCCTTTTGATATACAGTTATTTGGTAAGAACTCCATAAGTGTTTATGATTTATATAAAAAGACTTTGAATGTTATGAACATATCAGATGTGAAAAATCGAATTTCGAACTTTTCAGTTTTAACTAAAGATACTATTCCTGGGACTATTAAAGTGTTTCCTACAGCATTTAATACTTTTGTATCTTTGGGATTTTACGAAGACTGTATGTTCAGACTTTGGGGTACTGGACTAATAGAAGAAGAGCATTTTATGGAATATCCATATAAAGATGGAGATGAGAAACAAATAGCAAACAGGTTGCGTGGTATGGCTTATCAAGGTATTATCCGTTTAAATCCATTTATGGATAAATTTGTTTATGCAGTAAATACTTCTGAAATTATTCATTTTTATAAAATAAATAATACTGATATTTCTTTAATAAAGAAATATGAAATGAACTACCCTATTTATAAAACTCAAGTTGAAGGGGACATGCGAGCTGCCCCAATTTCATCTTCCAATAATAGTACATTTATAAGTTTGTGTATTTCTCCTAAATATGTATATGGACTTTATTCAGGCAAAAATTTTAAAGAAAATGGTTTAGAAACACTTGCAGGAACAATAATTTATGTTTTTGATTGGAATGGAGAAGCCATAAAAAAGTATGAACTGAATGTGCCAGTTACACTGATTAGTGTGGATAATAAAGATGAGATGTTGTATGCTTTCTCTAATATGCCTGATCCTGAATTAATAAGATTTAAAATAAAATAGATAAACATCTGTATAGAATGATTGTTATCCCTCTGATTTCTTTTGTTATATGTTTTTCTTTGTTTTCATGTTATGAGCATGATGAAAAAAAAATAAAGAGGTTAGTTGAAGAATGGACTTATAAGGAAATAGATTTTCCTAGTGTTCCTATTTTTACGAAATTTGCTAGAGATACAATTATGGGGTATTATGAAAGAGATTGTGACTACAAAATATTAACATATGTCGATTCAATCGGTTGTATACGGTGTCACTTAAGTTTTAGTGCATGGAAACCTTTTATTGAATTGCTAAAAGATACTTGTCCTTCATGTAATGTTCTTTTTTTTATTCATCCTATGAGCAGGAAAAATATTGAGTATTTACTAACGAAAGAAGGCTTTGATTATCCTGTATGTATTGATGAGCATGATAGTATCAATAAGTTGAATCATTTTCCTATAGAAACGATCTTTCAAACATTTTTGTTGGATAAGAATAATAGGGTAGTTGCTATTGGCAATCCTATTCATAATCCTAAGATAAAAGAACTTTATTTGAATATTATTACAGGGAAAAAATCTCTGTTGAAGGAGATTGATAGTAGAACTCTAACAACAGTTGTTTTATCTACATATCAGTTCAATATAGGAACTTTTAATTGGGGAAAAAAGCAATTTGTAGAGTTTTCATTTACTAATTCAGGTGATAATCCGTTTGTTGTAGAAGAAATTTATACTCCATGTGGGTGTACTACAGTGGAATATTCTAAAGAACCTGTTCAACCAGGTGGAAATTTGAAAGTGAAGGTGGAATATCAAGCTGAACATTCTGGGCATTTCGATAAAACGATAACCGTGTATTGTAATGCAGAAGGCTCTCCGTTCCATTTGAAAATTAGTGGAAATGCAAAATGAATAATTAAGAAAAGGTTTGATGAAGTATTTGGGATATATTCAATTTATAGTCTTGGTGCTGTTTATTTGGCTAGGATGGCAAATAATAGATAGGATTACATTCAGAGAAGAAATGATAACTCCTCTCGGAGCTGCTTTGCAATCTGCTAAAAACAACAGGAAAGAATTGGAAAAAGTACTCCGTCATTATCAAAAGAATCCTGCTGATAGCCTAAAATACAAAGCTGCTTGTTTTCTAATTGAAAATATGCCTTTTTACTCTTATTCAACAAGCAAGCAGTTAGAAAACTATAAATCTTATTATGCATGGCTGAAAAAGAGTAGAGGACAGACAGCGAAACAGGTTGCGGATTCAGTCAAGAAAGTATATGGTCCGTTAGGAGAACCTGAAAAGAAACATGATATAAGAGAAGTGGATTCCGCATATTTATGTAACAATATTGAATGGGCATTTAAAGTTTGGCGAGAACAACCATGGGGCAAAAATGTTTCTTTTGAAACTTTTTGTGAGTATATATTGCCATATCGCATTGAGGATGAAACACTCGAATATTGGCGTGAAATGTATTATGAAAAATATAATTCATTGCTGGATTCATTAAGGATGTCTGATGTTTTGGATAAAGAAGACCCTATTGTTGCTGCAAAATATTTGAGAGACAGATTATTGGATAAAGAACATTATTTTACTTCTACATCCCCTGCGCTTATGGGACATATTGGTCCCAGATATGTACAATATATATCTGGAAGTTGCAGAGAGGCAACGGATTTTGGTATCTATTTGTTCCGATCCTTAGGGATACCCTGTGGTGTTGACTTTGTACCTATGCGTAGTGGCGTGAATGCCGGACATTTTTGGCTAGTTGCATGGGATAAGAATCAAGAAGCTTTTGCTGCTGATTTTCCAAAAGCCTTTGAACGACAATGTGAAAATATGTGGTATAAAGAGGAGAATACGGCCAAGGTATATAGGAATACTTTTTGCGTCAATAGAAAAATGTATGAAGAAATGAGAAAGTATGAAGAAGAACTATACCCATTTTGGCGTTTACCAAAGTTTGTAGATGTAACTCGTGAATATGCTTATTATTATAAAAAAGAATTAAAAATACCTCCATCAAAAATATATAGAGAAAAATGTAACGGGAAGATTGCTTATTTGTGTGCAAGTAAACGGGATAAATGGGTTCCGGTTGCTTGGACGGAATATGACGTCAACAACATAACATTCAGGAATATAAAAAAAGGAATGATTATGCGGATAGCAACTTATGAGGAAGAAGTGCTCCATCTTGTAACGGATCCTTTTTATGTAGATCCGCATACCAATGAACTTCATTTTTATTCAAAACATGAAGAAATTCAAGATGTAGTATTGTATTCTAAGTACAATATTTTTAAAGGAGAAATTCATCTTAGAAGAAGAATGTTGGGAGGGGTGTTCGAAGGGAGTAATCAGCCTGATTTTTCAGAGAAGGATACTTTGTTTATGGTGCAAAAGGTGCCCGGTCGTTTGAAAGCGGTTGTACGGAGTTGGTCAGATAAGAAGTATCGTTATTTTAGATATTTTGGAGCCAAGAATACGTATTGTAATGTGGCTGAAGTTGAATTTTATGAATGTAATGACACTTCTGCTTTGAAGGGAAGCATTATAGGAACTCCTTTGGAGGATACCGATAAAGGATTGAATTATTACAATGTTTTTGATGGCAAAACTAAGACTTCTTTCAACTATTCCAGACCGTCCGGTGGTTGGAGCGGGTTAGATATGGGAAGGAAAGTACGGGTAGATAGAATAGTTTATACACCACGTAATAGAGATAACTATATTCGCCCTGGGGATACATTCGAGTTATTATATTGTGATAAGGAGTGGAAATCAATGGGAAAGAAACAAGCTCTTTCTGATTCATTGGTTTATTCGGGTGTTCCTAAAAATACACTTTTATTATTGCGAAATCATACTCGCGGGGTGGAAGAAAGAATTTTTGTTTATGAAAACGGGAGGCAAATATGCAAATAAATAACAAAATCGGGTGGGGGATAAGAATAATATTTTCATGGATGATCTTTTCTTTACATGCATGTTGCAATGATAAAGAGGAGAATGAAGTTATTCCTATATGTATTGCGTCCAATCATTCATTAATGGCATTGGTACCGGATTTTTCTATCCAAACTGTTGGAAATACATTGCATACAAAATATCCGAAGCTATCAAGAAATAAGGAGTTTCCGATGATCGGAATTTTAAAAGTAGATGGTAAATCTTATCGTTTTATGGGAGGTGATTCGTTGCGTCCTTTTCCACTAGTACCTCTTTCTACAATTAATTGTGGGTGGCCTGCTAGATACTCTTATTTGCATCCAAAGGATGATTGGATGCGGAAAGAATATGATGATAAGGAGTGGTATAACGGGTTAGGAGCTTGGGGAGCAGAGAATCGTCCTTATCCTATTCACTCAACATGGACCGTAGCCGATATTTATATTCGCAGACATTTTAACATAAATGATAAAAAGAAATTGGAAGGATATAAATTATATGTTTGTTCTAAATGTGATGACCATGCAGAAATCTATTGTAATGGAGAACCTATTTATCAGGTAGATTATTTTAGCAATAGAATTGAATGTAAACAACTCTCCGATGAAGTAGTTGCAAAGTTACATAATGGCGATAATGTGATAGCCGCACATGGGTGGAATACGAAAGAAAATGCTCTGTTGGATTTTGGATTGTACATGGAAAATAAAACCTATAACGATGTGGATATGGCAATATTGAAACAAATGAATGTACAAGCGACGCAAACTCATTACATTTATCAATGTGGAGATGTTGAGTTATACCTTGATTTTGTTTCTCCTTCTTTGTTACTAGAACAATATTTAATGGGATGTCCGGTAGGTTTTATTTCTTATCAAATTCATTCTGGTAAATCAGAAATTCATGATGTAGAAATTTTATTTGATATAGATACAGAATGGATGTTTGGGAAAAATAGAGTAGAAAGCCTGTCTGAACAGGATTGGTGTACTGTCAAGTCTGATAGCTTGTATATGGGGATAGCTGCTGAAGAAACGGCTTATTCATATAATGAAGGGCATGTGCTGCTTTCGCAGAAACTGGGGAAAAACAAGAAAGATCAGGGTGTATTACTTTTTGGCTTTAATGAAGGGAAGGGTTTGCAATATGAGGGGGAAATTCTACATCCTTATTGGAATAAGGATGGAAAAAGAGAATTGAAGGATGCTTTGTTGTTTATCGGTGACAATTATAAGAAATTAATGAGGGAATGTGACAGGTTGGATGGGCAGTTGAACAGGCGAGCTTTTCAAATGAGAATCCCATCGTTTGCACGCCAGATGATTTTAGATTATCGAAAATTTATATCGGAGCATCGTTTTGTAATGTCTCAAAGTGGTGATTTGTTTTGTTTTGGAGATACTTTGGCCAATGTGAGAGAATCTTATAGTAACTTTCCGATTTTATTGTCTCTTAATCGTATGGATTGGATGAAAGGCCTTTTGGAACCGGTTTTTGAATATTGCGAGAATGATTATTGGAGGAAAAGTTATCCTCCTTATGATATAGGAATCTACCCAATTGCTAATCGTCAGGTGAAAGTTGATGATTATGCAGTGGAGATGGCTGCTGACATGTTAATAATGATAACTGCTATTGTAGAAGCAGAACAGGATTTCGGTTATGCTGATGCGCATTGGAATCTGTTGTGTTTATGGGCGGATTATTTGCGGGAGAAGATGAAGAAAGAAGTTTATCCCTGTGGAGGGTTGTTGAATGAGGATGATGAACGTGTGAAATGCGTGTTGGGGCTTATGGCTTATCGTAAACTAATTCAGCTGAAAGAAAGCGTATGAAGATTTCACTATTCATCGGATGCCCGGATGGGGAAATTTTAAGAGAAATGATATACTGGTTTTTAATTTTCCTTATCAGAAAAATCGTTGGGATAGAATTATGAAGAAAATCAAATGAAAAATGAAACATAAATTGATAAAAACCGATATAGCCTTCACCCTTCACAACTCCTTATTCATGAGGGATAGCGGGTGAAGGGCCACCTTTCACCCATCCTTTACGGATAAGTGTTGTTTTGTAAAATCTAAAGTTGTGCTTTAGGAGTTGCAAAGCATAGCTTTAACCTGCTTAAAGCGGTGCTTTACAAAAGTCTAAAAGTTTGTTTCAATCATCTAGCGTCTTTTTCACAAACATCCCGATGTTTGTTTCAAACCTTAGGAAGAAAAAACAAGATGCTATGAGCATAATTGAATTAGCTATAATGAAAATCGGATTAGCTATAAGAAGAAACTGGTGAAGAGGTGGTGAAGGAATCCCCTTCACCACCTATCCCCGATGAATAGGGAGAAGTGAAGGGTGCAGCTATAATCACTATAGATAGGATTTAAGCATGAAAAAAGTTGAAATTGATACGAATGACAAAAAAGAATATGGTAGATGTGATAACTCTTACAGGAGTTGAAGCCATCTTGAGCGTAGTATTTTTATTTCGATGATGGCTCTGTTTGGAACATATTATTGGAAAAATAATCAATATGGTGCTTGTAAGGAATGGTATCGTAATAAGATGTTATATAATATAGGTGCATATCAATATAAGAGAAAAATTAAAAGATTAAATAAGATAGATCGGAATAATAATTGTATGTAATAGAAAAGAATAACATTCTGTTTTTAGGAAAAATACTACTTGGAAAAGAGAAGGAACAAATAAAAACTATAATTTCCGATGAAATAGGCATTTTTTGAATGAAAGCCTTATCTCTATGATAGTGTATATAGCGGATAGATTCGGTTAGATAGAAATGGATAGATTAATTTATTGGCAGTTGCAATCCAATTGCTTACTTTCGTTTTCATTAATTAATCGATAAAACTATAGTATATATGAAGAAACTATTATT